>NZ_CVTX01000176.1:2521-23127 GCF_900005715.1 Pseudomonas sp. 34 E 7 | reverse complement strand
GGCGGGGCGCACGATGCGGTGCCCTATTCCATCAAACACCAGCGCTACCTGGTGCGTGAACTGGCGCCGCCCAGCCCCCATACGCCTTACGCGCGATTGCTGCCATTGGCCCTGGAGTCGATCAGCTACCAATATGAAGGCGTGGCGGACGATCCGGTCTGCCAGCACCAGATCAACCTGCGCTGGGACGCCTATGGTTGCCTGGTGCATGGCGTGACCCTGCATTACGCCCGCCGCACCACCGCCGCCAGTCCGCCGCCCGCCGTGCTGGTGGATGAGCACCAGCAGCGCTGGTGGCGCGATACCCATGACGACGCGCAACAGTCCTATTACCTGAGCGAAACCCTGGCAGAGCCGATTCATCTGGACCACACACAGCAGTGGCGTCTGGCCTTGCCCTACCGCCAACGACATAACGCCCTGGTGCTCGGCAAGGCGCCGGCACCTGGTGGGCTGGACCCAGCGCGTATCGCCTATGAGGTGTTCATCGACACCCGCGACGGGCCGTTGGCGGCAGGCGCCGGGCGCACGCTGAGCGGCTTGTCGCGCCAGCACTACCGGCAGGCCGGTGGTTTCGGCAAAACCCTGGAACCCGGCGTCGCCACGGCCCAGGCATTGCCTGACTACCTGGAAACCGCCGAGCTGGATGACCAGGCCCTGAGCGTCTACAACGACATTCCGAGCATGCCCAACCAACCCAGGGTGGACCTGGTGCAAAAGCTCACCGACAGTGGCTATCACACCATGGCGATGTTTTTCCTGTTCGACGGCGAGGTGGCGCCCGCGCAAAATCGCCTGTGGTCGATACGCCGCCACTTTCCCCGCTATGACAAGCCCAGCCGGTTTTGTCGGTTGAGGGCGCTGCGGGCCACCGAGGCTCACGGCGAAACGACACTCCAGTATGACCCCTACTCACTGCAGACCCTGCTGGTAAAAACACCCGACGGCTGTGTGACCACCGCCGAATACGACTATCAATTGCTGCTGCCGACAAAAATCGTCGACCCCAATGGCACTGTTCAAGAAGCGCGTTATGACGGTTTCGGGCAGTTGCTCGCCAGCAGTTTCCACGGCCATGAACAGAACCTCAGGGTGGGCTTCGCCGACCTGCAAAGCGACCGCCCGCGCCATGATGTCACGCCCGGGTCGGCCATCGAACAGGCGCACAGCGTGTTGCAAGACATGGCCAGCGCGCACTGCTACGCCCCGTTCAGTTGGATGGGCAGTATCGACCTGGCCCTGGTCAAGCCCGAGTGGATCAGCAAGGCCTACCTGCTCCCCGGCGGGCATATCCGCATGGGCGCACGGGCGCGCTTGAGTGCTGCTCGTCACACCCTCGGCGACAGCGAAAAACAACTCAAGGCGTTGATCGACAAGGCCAGCCGCACGCCGGTCCATGGGCTCATGTTGCAAGCCGACCGTTACCCCGGCGATGCCGAACGCCAGATTCGCATGACCCTGACCTGCTGGGATGGCTTCGGTCGTTCGTTGCAGACTCGGCAGAAGACCGAACCGGGCCCGGCCCACGCGGTCGACGCCAAGGGCGATCTGTGGGTCGACGACGTGCCGGATGCCGCCGGCACTGTGAAGAAACAGCTGCGCCACGTGCAGGCCGACCCCCGCTGGCGCGTCAGCGAACGTGTCGAATACAACAACAAGGGCTTGGTCATACGGGTCTACCGCGCCTACTTCACCAACAGCCACGCCTATGTCAATGACCACGCCATGCGCGAACTGGGCCACAGCGACCGGCAATGGTACGACCCCCTGGGACGCCCGACCCGGACACTGACGGCAGGAGGGTTCATGCGGCGTACCACCTATTGGGCCTGGTACACCGTCAATGAGGACGAAAACGACACCTATGAAGAGCTGAACTGACTGATCGCTGATCGTTCCTACGCTCTGCGTGGGAACGCAGCCTGTGACGCTCTGCGTCACGACTTCAAGAGCGGACGCAGAGCGTCCAGGGCGGCATTCCCACGCGGAGCGTGGGAACGATCGTCTGCCTGATGGTGCTCCCGTCAGGATCGCGGGGCGGCGCGCCAGTTCGACGCCAGGTGTGTGTACCCGCGCCGGGCAAACGCCACGACGAAGCCGCGCCATTCGGTCAATGATGCAATCACGCCGCGGGCCACCATCACAATCGTTCGCGTGGTGCGGCTTTGCGCGGCCTGGGGCAGGCCCGTCAGCGCCACGGCCAATGCCTCGACCCCGGTTGCCGCCCAATACGTCCATACCTGATTGAACATTCTGCTCAGCCCGCCGTGCATCAACCCAACAGGGTCCGGTGTCTGCACGGTCAGCCCATGGTGATCGTGGACCGTCGTGGGATGACCACTGCGCGTAAGCGTTCCCATCGCTGCATCGTAGGCTTCAATCGCGGGTGACACATTGGGTTGCATCAGCGCAGGCACTTCCCCGCCGTAGACGGCGTTGGCGATCGTTGCAACGGCGTACGCCGCCGTCGCGCCGGCGGTTCGGCCGACCCTGGCCCGCAGCGGTGTGCTGCCCCAGGAGGCGCCGGTACCATGCCCACGCATGATCTGCTGCACCAGTTCCCTGGAGAGCGAGCGGATATGCCCGCTCAATCGCTGCACCGCCACGGGGTCCCAGCGTTCCCCGGCTTGAGCGCTCGGCGTGTCAGCGTGATAGGCGTAACCAATACCCGCCACAGCTGCCGAAATAACCCCGATCTGTGGTGCAAGACGGGTCCAGTTACCGACGACACCGGTGCTCATATGCATCGTGGTCAGGGCATCCAGCGACGCGACGGTATAGCGCACAATCTGATTGCGCTGCGGCGTGGGCTCAAGGTTGCCGAATACCGCCAGATCAACGCCCGTCGCGATGACATTGGCGATATAGGTGGATAAACCATCGCGAATCGCGGCCGACGACGCGGCCTGTATCCTCGGGCGGATAATCCGCCCCATCGTCGCGAGCCTGCGGCTGAAGGAGAGCCTGCGTATTTGTTTATCCTGGGGTGCCTCCAACGCCGATGCGCCGACCAGGCCTTGCGCGTCGACGTGGGTGACCGGGTTACCGCCGACCATCGCGTACAGATTCAAGCCATCGGCATCGCCGATCGGGTCAGGGCTGATCCAACGGCCTAACCACGCTGCGTAATACCTGAAGCCGTAGTAGGACAGCCCGCTGGCATCGCGCTCCTTACCCGAATAACGGATGAAGCTGTAGCTCGCCTCGCTGGCATTTCTCGCCGCCCGCCACGCGGTCCCGCCGTAGGGGTAATAACTTTCCTGACTGAGCAATTGCGCCTGCTCGCCCAGTTCCAGGCAATTGCTGCCCAAGTGGTCCGACAAGCCATAACGGATCTGCGTGGCCTGACCCACTCCCGAAGGGTGGCGATCCCACAGCAGAACGCGGACGGTGGTCGTACCGGCATCGAGGTTGAGAACATTCAGTTGCTCACCCGTTGCGCTGTCATGGCGGATTTCCAGTCCCGGCAGGTAGCGCACCTCGGCGGTATGCATCACGCCACGGGCCTGGGAGACCCGACGCTTGAGAATGCGCTGGCCCGCGGCATCGTAGGCGTAGTGCTCTTGATCGTCATTACCCCCCTCGCGCCGCACCTGCGTCAGGCGCACCAGTTGATTGCGCACATCCCAGTCCATCTTCTGCTCGCCTGCCAACACTTGCAGGTTGCCATTACGGTCAAAGCCTTGCCCCAACCCCGGTGCGGTCTTGCCATCGGCCTGCGGCAGAAAATGATTGCTGCCCGCGGCCACGCTCATCTGCCGCGTGAAGCCTGTGCCGCTGCTGGGCAGGTGCTGCATCTCGAGCAAATTGCCGGCAGCGTCATAGCGCAACCGCTGGGTGTAGCGACGCCATACGCTGTCGTCAGTCGAGCCAAACGCCACCATTGCCGGTAATGCCGGGCCGCCCGTGTTGCCGGCGGTTTCGCGGCCGGTGGCCGTGATCAGTTGCGATAACGTGTCGTACGCGTAGAGGCTGGCCGAACTGATGCGCGTGTTGCTGGACCATTGCGTCGGCTGGGCAAGGTCGTCGATGCGCACGACGTTACCCACGTTGTCATACTCATAGCGCAGGTCTTGCAGCGCTGCGCCTGCGTGCAAACGGGCCGTCATTTGCCGCAAGCGACCATCGAACTCACGGTATTGCATGGCGCGCACCACGCCGTTGCCGGCGCGTTCGCTGAGCACCTGGCCCGCTGCGTTGTAACGGCGCTGGCCCAGCACCTGCGTACGCACGCCGGCCCTGGGCGTTACAAAGATACTCGCCGGTTGGCCGTCAAGGCCGTAGGTGTAGTCGAAGCGATTGCCCTTGGCGTCCGTGTGATGCAGGCGCTCACCCAGCGCATTGAACCCAATGGTGGTCTGGAACCTGTCGGCCTCCAGGCGCGCCTCGCGCTGTGCATCGGGCTGCGGCCAATCCAACGCAGCGCCCGCCTGTCGAAAACGTCGGGCCTGCTGCGTGACCTCCGCGTGCAGCCCATAGGCCTCGTGGAACAGCGAACCGCCGCCGTCATCGTGGCGAACCACCCGGCCACAGCGGTTGCGTGAGGCCTCTTCACTGGACGATGAAGCATAGGCAAGACGCTCGACGCACAGCGCTTGCCCGTCACTGGCCGCCTGCTCGAAGACGGCAACCGGTCGCAGATATCGATCGTAGTGATGAGCCTGGTGAGCGCCCCGTCCATCCCATTCGTCCAGTACCTGCCCGGCCTGCCCTATAAGCGTCAGCCGCCGGCCGGCATCCACGCTGTCGGTGCGCAACGCGTGCCCGCCAAGGCTGTAAACCGTGCGTTGATTGGGCGCAGTGCCAGGTTTTGAGCGCGACAACTGCAACAGGCGGGGGTCCCATTGTTCAATCATCAGGCCCGTACTGCCAAAGACCTGACGATGAATGCGCACCTGCGCTTGATCCTCCGCGCTGGCGCGGTGGTAATCAATGTTGCGCACGATCAACCCGCGCGGGTCGATGGCCGCCAGGGACGGTGTGTGTCGATGGATGGAATAAGACATGACCTCAAGACCTTATTGCTGAATAAGTAGTCCTGAAAGCCTAGGGATGCGGGGGGAAGCAAGGTGGTGCTGGAGGATTTTTTGTGTGTCCGGGTACTGGCATCGCCCCGACCCGCTCGCGCGGGTCGAGGCTGCGCTCAATGCCCGCCGGCGCAGGTCGGCGAAGCCGGTGCCGCGTCGACCTTCGCCCATTCCTCAGGCGTGTAGGTATGCAGCGCCAGCGCATGAAACTCGCTCATCAGGTCACCCAGGGTGGCATAGACCTTCTGGTGGCGCTTGACGCGATTAAGCCCCTCGAACTGCTGGCTGACCAGCACGGCCTTGAAGTGGGTCTGCAACCCACGGCTGTGCATGTGGCTCTCGTCCAGCACACTCAAGTGATCCGGGGTCAGGGCGGCAAGCGCCGTTTCGATACGCTGTTGCATAGTCATTGCTGCTTACTTCTTCTTGGCCGGTGCGGCGGCTTTTGGCGCCAGCTCGTTGGTCATGTCTTCCAACAGCTTGTTCACCACCGGTACCGCGCTTTCCAGCTTGGCCTGGGTCATCTGGGCCGATTGCTGGGTCAGCTGCGGCATTTTTTCCAGGACTTTCTTGCCCAGAGGCGACTGGTAGAACGCCACCAGGTCCTTGAGCTCCGATTCGCTGAAGTTGGTGGTGTAGAGCTTGACCATGTCCGGTTTCAGCTTCGGCCAGCCGATGGCTTGGTCCAGAGCAGCGTTGGCCTTGGCCTGGTAGCTGTCGAGTACGGACTGTTTGGCGGCAGGCGCCTTGGTCTGCTCGAAACGCTGGGCGAACATTTGTTGCACTTGCATGTACACCGGGGTACCCAGCTTGTCAGCGTGGGCCAGGGTAAGGAAGGCTTCGGCACTGGCGTTGTGGCTGGCGGTATCGGCAAAAACCTGGCCGCTGGCGCAAACCAGAGCAACCGCGGTACAGATGGCACGAAGACGAGTCATCGAGTTTCCTTTTCTAGCTGGCGAGGTAAGACCCCAAGGGCGCCCATTCTGCGCCTAAAAAACCTCGCGGCTCAACCCCGGGCCGCGTCGGGTGTGGTTTGATCGATGAAACGTCTTTTAGGGAACCCCCTTGGCCAATCACAGCCTAAACTGCGCAAACGAACCTGAAGGAGTGTGCCCGATGAGCCGTATCGAAACCGACAGCCTGGGAGAAGTCCACGTCCCGGATGACGCTTACTGGGGCGCCCAGACCCAACGTTCGCTGGTGAATTTTGCCATCGGCGAGCAGCGCATGCCGCTGGCGGTGCTGCATGCCCTGGCGTTGATCAAGAAGGCTGCCGCCCGGGTCAACGACCGCAACGGCGACCTGCCGGCCGATATCGCCCGTCTGATCGAACAGGCCGCCGACGAAATTCTCGACGGCCAGCATGACGACCAGTTCCCCCTGGTGGTATGGCAGACCGGCAGCGGCACCCAGAGCAACATGAACGCCAACGAAGTGATTGCCGGCCGCGCCAATGAACTGGCCGGCGGCAACCGTGGCGGCAAGAGCCCGGTGCACCCCAACGACCACGTCAACCGTTCCCAGAGTTCCAACGACTGCTTCCCCACCGCCATGAGCATTGCCACCGTCAAGGCCGTGCACGAGCAGCTGTTGCCGGCCATCACCGTGCTGTCCGGCGGCCTGGCGGAGCTGGCGGCGCGGCACATGAAGCTGGTCAAGACCGGCCGCACCCACATGATGGACGCCACGCCGATCACCTTCGGCCAGGAGCTCTCGGCGTTCATCGCCCAACTCGACTACGCCGAACGCGCCATCCGCAGCGCCCTGCCCGCCGTGTGCGAGCTGGCCCAGGGCGGCACCGCCGTGGGCACCGGGCTCAACTCCCCCCATGGCTTTGGCGAAGCGATTGCCGCCGAACTGGCCGCGCTGTCGGGACTGCCGTTCGTCACCGCGCCGAACAAATTCGCCGCCCTCTCCGGCCATGAGCCGTTGGTGACCTTGCACGGCGCACTGAAAACCCTCGCCGTGGCCCTGATGAAGCTCGCCAACGACCTGCGCCTGCTCGGCTCCGGCCCGCGCGCGGGGTTGGCAGAAGTCAAATTGCCAGCCAACGAGCCGGGCAGTTCGATCATGCCCGGCAAGGTCAACCCGACCCAGTGCGAAGCCCTGTCGATGCTGGCCTGCCAGGTACTCGGCAATGACGTGACCATCGGCATCGCCGCAAGCCAAGGGCATTTGCAGTTGAACGTGTACAAGCCGGTGATCATCCACAACCTGCTGGAATCGATCCGCCTGCTCGCTGATGGCTGCAACAACTTCCAGGAACACTGCATCGCCGGCCTGGAGCCTGACGCCGAACAGATGGCCGAACACCTGGAACGTGGGCTGATGCTGGTGACCGCCCTCAACCCGCATATCGGCTATGACAAATCCGCACAGATCGCCAAGAAAGCCTATGCCGAAGGGCTGACCCTGCGGGAAGCGGCGCTGGAACTGGGCTACCTCACCGACGCAGAGTTCGACCAGTGGGTACGCCCGGAAAACATGCTGGAGGCCGGGCACTGAGAACCCAAGGTTGGCAGAGAGGCTTGCCCTAATACCCATTGTAGGAGCGAGCTTGCTCGCGAAAAACTCACAGGCACCGCGTTTATTCAGGAAGCACGCGTTATCGTTGACGTTTTTCGCGAGCAAGAGCTAGGCGCCCCCCTCGCTCCTACAGAGGGCGGTGTACGCTTAACTGACTGGCATAGGTACCCACACCACTCCACGATGCGAAGCGAGCCGCTCTTGATCTTGATCTGCTTTTGATCCTAGGCGCCCCGTTAAACCACGCTGGCCGGAGAGAGTGCACACCGAGCCCAAGCGAGGTGCCGAGTGGTGGGGCAAGAGCCCTTTGGTTACTTTGGGGCTTTTCCAAAGTGACCCGCCGTCAGGGCGGAACCCTAAGTGGCCGTTACCGCAGAAACGGATATGTACCCGTTCCAATCCAACATCCCGGCCAGCCCCGAGGCCGCCATCGGGGGCAAGCCCCCTCCCACATTTGGATCGCGGACCGGCAAATGATGCCGGTCGGCTCCAAGGCCGCCGCGCTTTTGCTTTTGATCTCAGGCGACCCGTTAAACCACGCTGGCCGAACGCAGGCTTGAATCCGTGGGTAACCCGGCAGGACGCCGGGTTAGCCGCACTGGGCCACGGATGGCCCATTGCGGCGGCCCACGGATTCAAGCCTGCGTTCGGGCACACCGAGCCTAGGCGAGGTGCCGAGTGGTGGGGCAAGAGCGTTTACTTTGGGGCTTTTCCAAAGTGACCCGCCGTCAGGGCGGAACCCTAAGTGGCCGTTACCGCAGAAACGGATATGTACTCGTTCCAATCCAACATCCCGGCCAGCCCCGAGGCCGCCATCGGGGGCAAGCCCCCTCCCACATTTTCACCGGGCTCGGCACAAAACACCGGTCGACTCCAAGGCCGCCGCGCTTGTGCTTTTGATCTGCTGTTGATCTCAGGCGCCCCGTTAAACCACGCTGGCCGAACGCAGGCTTGAATCCGTGGGCAACCCGGCAGGACGCCGGGTTAGCCGCACTGGGCCATGGATGGCCCATTGCGGCGGCCCACGGATTCAAGCCTGCGTTCGGGCACACCGAGCATGAGCGAGGTGCCGAGTGGTGGGGCAAGAGCCCTTTGGTTACTTTGGGGCTTTTCCAAAGTGACCCGCCGTCAGGGCGGAACCCTAAGTAGCCGTTACCGCAGAAACGGATATGTACTCAACCCAATCCAACATCCCGGCCAGCCCCGAGGCCGCCATCGGGGGCAAGCCCCCTCCCACAGTTGGCTCTCCATACCCCTAGACCAACCGCGCACGCCGAGCCTTGAGCCCCGCCACCAGCGACGGCGCCAACGCCACCATCGCCGAGCCCATCACCACCACCAACGCGCCAAAATACCCCAACGCGTTGATCGCTTCGGCCTGCACAAACTCCGGCCACAACCACGCTGCCAGTGCCACCGCCACAAAGGTCACCAATGGCGTCAAGGCCAGGGTCGCACTGACCCGCGACGCCTCCCAATGCGCCAGCGCTTCGGCAAAGGCGCCGTAGGCCACCAGGGTATTCATGCAGCACGCCAGCAGCAGCCAGCCTTGCAGCGGGCTCAGTTGCAGCGCCTCCAACGGGTGCGCCCAAGGCGTCAGCAACACCGCACATGAGAGGTAGATCACCATCATCACCTGCAGCGAATTCCACACCGTCAGCAACTGCTTCTGACCCAAGGCGTAAAACATCCAGATGGTGGTCGCCAGCAGCACCGTCAGCACCCCGGCGGTGTAAGTCCCCATCGATGTCAGCAGTTCCACCAGGCGCTGGTTGAAAAACAGCCCGAAGCCGATGATCAACACCACCAACCCCACGCCCTGCCCAAGGCTGAAACGCTCCTTGAACACAAACACGCTGGCGATCATCAGGAAAATCGGCCCCATCTGCACCACCAGTTGCGCGGTACCGGGGCTGAGCATCTTCAAACCCACCAGATACAACACGTAGTTGCCCACCAGCCCGCACACGGCCATCGCCACCAGCCAGCCGCCCCTGGGGCCAAGTACCCGGCGGCTGGGCAAGCGCCGCGTGAACGCCAGATAGATGAACAGGCAACTGCCCGCGACGATCAGGCGAAACCAGGTCACCGTGATCGGGTCCATCACCTGCAGTACCTGTTTGAGCTTGATCGGCAGAATGCCCCAGAGCAGCGCGGTCAACAGGGTCAGGAGAAAACCGTAGACCCAGCGGCCCGAAGAGATGTGCATGAGTGCCCCAGATGCCAGAGGAAGTGGAACCGGCATTCTAGGGGCATGCGGTGCGCTTTGGGTATCACGCTGTGTTCAGGGCACGCCCATCACCAGTACCCCGCTGCCGCTGATGGCGCCGGCGGACGGCAGCGAGCCGGCTCGACGTACCAGGGAAAACGTCACGTCATCGGCGCCCGAGCTGTTGGTGATGCGGGTCAGGAACGAACCGTTGACCGGTACGGCGGCCCCGTTACGCACCAGGGCCGTACCCACATCGGCATTGGTCATCAGCAGCAGGCGCGAATCGAACCCGGTGCGGGTGCCTTTGTACGTGATGGTGATGGGTGTGTTGATACCGCCGTCCGGGCAGGAATAGGTAAGCCTGCGATTGCTGACGATGGACGTTGTCAGCGGGTCGGTGCCTATCCCCCGTTGGTGCACATTGCCAAAATTGATCTCGATGGGAGTGTTGTTGTTGATCGTGCAGGTTGATGGGGAAATATCGAAGTTGTTGGCGGCGGTATAGGTGAGGGTCAGCTGCGGTCGGCTGGCGTCCCAATTGTTCGAACTGGTAAGACGCAAAAGCCCCAAATTGTCGCCTGCCCGAATACTGATCGGATTGGACGGAAAGTTACGCACCAATATGTACGGGGTGATATTGATCGGGTAAGCCACCCCGTTGTTGGGCATGGTCGCTACTCTCAAGCCAGAGAGCACCGGGGTATTGTAGAACGACCCATTGATGCGCAAGCCAGTCCCTTGGCCGCTGAATTTCGGCCCGGGCGTCCAAGGTGTGCCTGACGCGTTCCCGGTAGCCCAGTAGTCCTCTCCCCACGCCGGGCCCTGCCCTGGAGAGTACCGACATTCCAGACGCGCCCCTTCCATCATGATCCGGGTACGGTCTGCACTCAGCGTCACCGTGACCGGGACCTGCATGTTGGGATTGCCGGTAATCCACCCGCCGCCATTAATGCGGCAATCAACGGCAATTGCCGTCATGCTCACACTCGTCAGGGCAAGCACCACCATGACGCCAAATAGTCGTTTCATCTTGAACTCTCTCGAACATCTGAAAAAAAGTGCGTATCCCCCTGTGCTAGCGGGCGTGGTCTTATGCATCAGGGCACTCCCATCACCAGCACACCGCTCCCGCTGACGGCTCCGGCGGCCGGCAGCGACCCGTTGCGTCGAACGAGAGCAAACGTCACATCGTCCCCGCCTGTGCTGTTGCTGATATGTGTCAGGAACGAACCATTCACAGGTACCGCTGAACCCGCGCGGACGAGAGCCGTGCCCACGTCCGGATTGTTCATCTGCAACACACGTGAATCGAATGACGACGGGCTGCCTTTGTAGGTGATGGTGATGGGTGTATTAATACCGCCTTGCGGGCAGGAATATGTGAGCCTGCGGTTGCTGACGATGGATGTTGTCAGCGGGTCAGTCCCGATGGCTCGCTGGTTGACGGGGCCGAAGTCGATATTGATCGGATTGTTGTTATTGATCGTGCAGGTGGATGGAGAGATGCCGAAGTTATTCGCGGCCGTGTACGTGAGCACCAGCCGTGTACTTCCCGAACTGTAATTATTGGTCTGCTGGAGGTTCAACGCGCCCAGGGTATCCCCTATCCGAACCTCGATAGGGTTGCTCGGATCGTTACGCAGCAAAATGTAGGGGGCTATATTGATGGGATACCCCCCACCGTTGTTTGGCATGGTCGCGATCCGAATATCGAACGGCACCGGGGTGTTATAAAACGCGCCGTTGATACGTAAGCCGGTACCCTGCCGGGTAAACTTCGGGCCGGGCACCCAAGGGGGGCCGGCCTGTGCAGAGGTTCCCCAAAAGTCTATGCGTGTAGGGTGGGCAGGCGAAGGAGTGAATCGGCACTCCAACCATGCACCTTCAAGGATCAGGCGAGTGCTGTCCGAGCCTACTCGGACGGTGACAGGGACCTGCAGGTTGAGAATCCCACCGTCGCCAACGTATTGCCACCCACCGCCATTAACGCGGCAATCAGCCGCTCGTACGGTCGTGGCCACACTCAGCAGGACAAGAAGCACCATAGCGCCATAAAGTCGTTTCATTTTAATCTCTCGTTGCTCTGCTCTCCCCAGCCAAAGCCTATGGATAGTCCAGCGTAAAAGTTGAGGTCACCGTGTAGGCACCGTGCCCGATGGTTTGATCCTTGATGGCGGTCGGCTCGCCCTGCACGTAAGCCTTGAGTTCGATGGCATTGCTGCCGTCGCTCAACACCTGTTTGTCGCTGACGGTATTCAAGGGCAAGGGTTTGTCGCTCAGGGTTTCCATGCCGACACCAATGCCCGAGGCACCGCTGCCACCGTCCAGCGCGAGCAAGCCGCGAAGCTCTCTGTTCTCCGTACCGCCGAAGGTGATGGTCACCGAGTTGCCGATCGTGGTATCGCAGTCTTCCAGGTGCAGCTTGAAACGCTTACCCACCGAGCGCGTGTTGATATAGAGGTACTTGCTGGTGAGGTCCCAGAGTTCCAGCGTGATGGCCTCGTCGCCGGGGCGCAGGGTGCAGGCCTCTTCAACCAGATTGCCTTTGAAACGCAGATTGTCCGCCGCCTGCCCCACGGGGGTCAGGCCGACGGCGAGCAGAACGGCCAGGCCTGCCTGTTGAACCCTTTGATATCGCATCGAATAAGCTCCTACTGGTATTCGGCCAACAACGTGGCCACCGCCGTGAACCTGGCGGGAGGCAACGTTGCTCCGGGCTGTTGCACCGGCACTACCTCAAGGGTCGGCGGTGACGACAAGGTGATGTCCATGGGCGTATTGAGTGCAAATGGCAGGTTGTTCTGAAAAACCCGGATGCCCAACGCAGGCACGCTGGTCTGCACCGCTGAACCGTCGAACGCCGTGGGCGTGCCGTTGACGCTCAGCTTCAATGCCCACGGCAGGGTGTCGGCGCCGCAATTGATGACGTAGCCGACGCCTCTGCGATACCTCACCCCATCGACGCGTTTTACCCCGACATCGCCAAAGTCGATCTCGATGGTGTTGCCCGCATCGATCGTGCAGGGAGGCGGTTCGTTCAGCGTTCCACTGAACGTCAAGTTGGCCGACGCGCCACTGCACAGGCCGATGGCACACAGGGCGAGTAGCGCTCGCGGCTGCCAAGCTGTCATGGGTCGTTCCTCTTTTTATCGGTAACCATCATTGGTAATCGACCACCAGGGTCGCGGTCGCGTCGAAGGCCCCGCCGGTCAGCTGGCTGCCCGCACGTTTGACCGGCACCGCCTGCACCACGGGAAAATTGGGGTAGGTAAAATTCACCGCGGTATTGAGCGGCCAGTCAGCGCCATTCACGAACAGCCGCACGCCCAGGTCCGCCTTGCGGGTGGCGAGCGCGCGGTTGTCAAACGCCGCCGCCGTGCCCTTGAGCTCCAGACTCAACGCATTGCTGAAAGGCGAATCGCAGGTGACGGTATACGGCACCCCTCGCCGGTAATTGACCCCATCGACCCGTGACGTCAGCAGGTCATTGCCGAACGGTACGTCGAGCGTGCTGCCACCGTTGATGACGCACGGCGGGGGCGCGATGATCACCGCGCGAATGGTCAAATTGGTGTCGGCCTGCAGGCCCTGGCTGACCGCCAGCAACACGCCGGTGGCGATCAAGCCGATTGATTTAGCCATCGTTGCACCCTTACTCATAAGTGAGCCTGAAATCCACCACCGCCCTGAATGCCCCGCTGGTCAACGGCGCAGCGGTGCGCGTAGGCCGTACATGCCAGGTCTGGGTATTGCGGCCCACGGGCAAAAACAGCGGCTGGCCCCTTGAGCCCAACTGCACGTCGCGGCCGAGGGCATCGGTCAACTGCAGGCCCATGCCGGTAATGCCCTGCACTCTGACCAGGCGTGGATCGTCGGCATCGGCCGGCGCCTCGAACGTGACCGACAGCACCGGTTGGTAAGCGCTCCAGGTCAGGTTGCCCGTACGCTCATTGCGTATACGACCGGCGGTGCGCAGGCAGTCGGTGAAGCGCAGCTGAAACGCCTTGGGCGTCGCCTGGTCACCGGGCCGTTGCAACTGGCTGGTCGACACGGCCTCCAGATCGACGGTCTGGTGCAGCGAGGTCATTTCCAGGCTGCACGGCGACTCGTGCATGGACCCGAGCACATTGAGCATGCCGCTCATGCCTTCGATATCCTCCTCGTCCGCGGCCTGTGCGCCCATGGCCAAGGCCCATAACAGGCCGCCCAGCACTTTCACTTTTTGCGACGTCATGACGTTCTCCCGCACCATTACTCATTCGCCGGCGCGGCCTGCCGGTTCACTGTGCAAGTGTCCCCCGTGCAGGTGAAGGCCAGGAGCGGGCGACCGCCGTAGTCGTTCACATAGGCCAGATAAGGGCTGCTGCCCAACGCCTTGGCGGTGCTGCCCAAGGCCAGGGTGCCTTTGGGGGGAACCATCAGCGGCACGAAACCCGGCACGGTTTTGCCGTCCTTGCTGTCCCGCGCATCCACCAGCGTCACGTAATACGGCGTAGGGTTATTCACCCGGTATTGATCGCCTTCACGGGTCAGGGTCAGTTTTTCCTGCCACGGGTTGGACAAGTCCTGTTGGCTCGGCTCGATGGCTTGCGGGCGGTAGAACAACTTGATGCGGGTCTGCAGCGCGATCTGCAGGGTGTTGGACTTATCGCTGCGCGGCGGAATTTCCCTCAAGTTAAAGTAGTAGACCGTCTCGCGATCCTGCGGCAGCGCCTTGGCCGCCGGCAACGCCTGGACCTTCACCTGGCTTTGTTTACCCGGCTCCAGGCGTTGGACCGGTGGCAGCACAATCAACGGCGTGGTGATTTTCTTGCCGGTTTCATCCTCGATCCAGCCCTGGGCCAGATAGGGCAACTGGGTATTGTTGTTGGTGATATTCACGCTGGTGGCGTCTTTGCCACCGTCGAAAATCACACGGGTACGGTCCAGGCCCACGGCAGCGTTGGCGTTCTGGCTCAAGGCCAGGGCCAACAGCGCGAAGGCTGGGAAGAGGCGACGTGTAGTAGGCATCATGAGGCTGTGTTCTCCGTATCGATAGGCGTGCCGGACAGCCCGGCGGGCTCGGGCAGGGATGGATCGGCGGCTACCGGCTGGCAGCGCAGTTGCAGGGCATCGGTCAAACCATCGGCAGGCAAGGTGGCCGGCAGCGTGAGCAGGCACCGCGCGTCCCCGCCCCAACTGACGGTCATCTGCTCGCCGGCCTGAATGCCGCTCAAGTAGACTTCGCCGCCGTCATTCACGATGCCGGTGTCCTGTTGCTTGAGGTTCTGCACCGTCGCGCCGAAAGGCGGCGAACTGCCATCCGCCAGGCGCAGCACCGCCATGGCCTTTTCACCGGCAATCACATCCAGCGAGCGATAACCGATCGCGCCTTCGGTGAGGGTCAATTGCGTGACGGATTGAGTGGCTTCGACATTGCTCGGCAAACGCTCCAGATCAACACTGGCGGCAGTGCGCTGATAGCTGCTGATGTCCGAAATCACCGCTTTGCCGAAGGCATTGCTGCGGGTCGGCGCGCCATAACCGCGCACCGGCACATCGGGCACACCGGCGGTATCGACCATCAGGCGGGTGCCGCCTGTACTGGTAGTTCGATGAAGCGCCGCACCCTGGGCCGTGAGCGTGGCACCGCCGCGCGCGGAGACGCCGAGGCTGCTGGAACCGCCTTGCTGCCTGCTGGCGCTCACATCGAGGTCGACGTTGTCGCCCATATGGCTCAGGTATCCGCTGGCGGAGGTGTCGCTGGCACTGAGCTGGTAGCTGTTGCGCTCATCGAGGCGATCGCTGTAGCGCGAGGTAAAGCCGTTTTTGCCGGCGGCTCGATTGGCGTCCAGCGACAGCGTGCCGGTACGCCCCAGCGGCAGGCTGACCGTCAGCGCCATGCCGTTGTCCTTGTAGTTATATTCCTGGGTGCGGTACATGTTCAGGGACAGACTCATGTTCTTGACCGTGCCCACATTGAAGTAGCGCGACAGCGACATGTTCCAGCGGTGCGTGTCCGGCCGGTCCCAGTAGGTTTGCTTGTTGTAGCTGGCGTAGACAGTGGCGCCCAGGTCACGGAACTGCTTGTTGACCGTCACCGTGTACAGCGCCTTGCTGCCACCGATAGGCTTCCAACCCTCGTTGAGGTCGCGATAATCCCCTCGCCCGCCGAGTTCGCCGTTCAACCCGTAATGCCGGGCATCCAGGTACTCACTCATGCTCAGGAAGTTCTTCTCGGAAAAGCGGTAGCCGGCGAAGGTCACCTGGCTGTCGTACTCTTCGAAGTTCTTCGAATATTGAAGGCGGTAGGATTTACCCGAGAGCGTCTCGTTCCATACGTTGGCACGCGACTGCGTGACATCCAGCGAGACGGCGCCGAACGCCAGCAAGTCCCGCCCGGCGCCCACGGATAACGCCCGATAGTTGTTATCGGTGATACCGCCACCGAACAACGACCAGCCATTGCTCACGCCCCAGGAAAACTCTCCGGTACCGAAGACGGCACCATCGGAGCCCGTCTGAAGGTTGGACGGTCGCCCGCTTGCCAGTTTGTAACGGACCTGGCCCGGGCGCGTCAGGTAAGGCACACCGGCGGTATTGAGTTGGAAGGTATGCACCGAACCGTCCTGTTCTTCCACCCGCACATCCAGCTTGCCGGTCACCGCATCATTGAGGTCCTGAATGCGAAAGGGGCCCGCCGCAACCAGGGTTTCGTAGAGCACACGGCCCTGCTGGCTGACGATGACTTTGGCGTTGGTCCGGGCCACACCGACCACTTCCGGCGCGTAACCGCGCAAGTTGGGGGGCAGTTGGCTTTGATCCGAGTTGAGTGCGGCGCCGGTAAAGCGGAAGCTGTCGAACAGGTCCGAATACAGATAGTTCTCACCCACCACCAGGCGCGCCTGCAACGCGGGAATGGCGCGATACGCGTAGTAGCGGCTCCATTCCAGCTTTTGCGGGCCGGCGGCCTCCTGCCGACCGCTCTCCACACGCCCCTGCCAATCCGCCCTGAGCCGCCAGGCACCGGCATTGGCGCCCACGGTGCCATTGCCGCTGAGGTTTTGCCGCCGGCCATCGTTGCGCTGGTAATTGGACTGCGCCGTCAGGCTGTAGTCCACCAGCAGCCCCGGCACCCCTTCATCCCATCGGGAAGGCGGGTCCCAATTGATAGCGTTGTATTCAAGGTAGGCCTGGGGCACGTTGATGCTCAGGGTAGAGGTGGCCAAATCACCCCTGACCTCCATGCCGGGCAAGCTGGTTATATCCAGGCACTCGCCGTCCTTCCACCACAGCCGTTGGCCGGCCGCGGACACTTTCAGCCCCAGTTGTTCAACCAGACTGCTCGACAAACAGGCCTGGCTGCCCTTGGGGTCGTTATCGGGGGGATAGAACGCCACCGATTGCTCAGCAATAGGCTGGGCATTGAGGTGCACGGCCATCGAGTAAGTGCCCGGCAGAATGAATCCACTGCGCGCAAATTGGGACAAGTCAATATTGGCGCGATCGCTCAGGTCGAGAACGTCGGTATTGAACTCGATATCCCCAGCGCCCATCGCCGTGCCTGCCAGTGACATCAACCCGCCGAACAGCCCGGGACGCAGCGTTTTTTTGATCTTCGACGTATTCAACATGCAAGCCTGTCCATCACTGTTCAAAAGTATTCCAACTTGAACCGCACTGCGGCACTGTGAGCCCCGACCACCAATGGCAAGCCGTTGCCGACCAGGAAAAACCGGTAGTTGAGTGTCATGTCACCTTCGGCCAGCGGAACCGGCGCCATGCGTTGCCCCGGCAGGCTTTCCTGGCCGGCGGCGTCGATGATGTGCAAGGCCACCCCCTGGGAGTCGCCAGACACTGCGAAGGAGAGCCCTGCCCTGTCGGTAGGGCCTTCGAACGTCACGCGCATGTGTTCCCAATCCGGCAGGCTTGCACCTGGGCGCGAAGGGTCCGGGCGGCTCAACGAGCAATTGACCAGACGCAGTTGAAACGGATGGTCTTCGCCCCGCGTGTTGCGCAACAGCCGCCCCACTGGCTCGGGCGGCATCTCGATGGTTTGATCGATACTGGCAAGCTCCAGCCCGCAGGCGGAATCAACCACTTCCCCTCCCAGCAGCACGACCCCATCGCCTTGCGCAGTCGCCTGGGCGACAGCACAAGGGCTGATGAATGTCGTTAATGAAGAGGCGATAGCCAGACGTATGAATGTGTTCACCTGGATCTCCCGTCAGCGTCCCCCCGCCACACCGGGTGGCGGGGGTGAAACTTACTGATAAGCCAAAGTGAAATTGGTGACCGCGCTGAAGTCGCCGGGAACGATGTCCCCAGTGGCGGCGCCTTGGACGTAAGCCCCGAATTCCAGCGTGTTATCACCCACGCTGATGACTTGCGGGGCGGTAGGAACACCCAACTTAACGAGGGCACCGCCATGGGTCATCATGATGCCCAGGTTGCCTGCACCGCCGACCGTACCGATCGCACCGGGCACTACCGTGGAGGGCGCGCCGGTGAAGGTCGTGGTGACGGTGTTGTCAGTGAGGCCGGCCAGGTCGCAACCTTCCAGTTCGATCAGCACGCGTCGGGCTTCCGATTTGCCACCCGCTTGCAACTGATGCTTTGCAATCGCACCCAGGCGAACGGTTTGGTCGACGGAGTCAGGCTTGATTGAGCAGGCACCCGAGTGGACCGACCCGATAAACGTCACCGTTCCATCCGCCCCGTGCGCCATCGACATCGAACCCGCCAGCAGACCGACAGACAACAGCACAGTTTTCATTTTGATTTTCATCTACAGATTCCCACTTACAAGTGTCATTAAGAGCCTTGCCACCGATTGGCGCAGGGCTGATTGAAAGAGCGGTTTGACCTATGCGTCGAAGGGAGTTCCTGAAGTGCTTTTCCAACTTCTTGTATTGCATTTCAGGATCACGCTCAACGCCGGGCAAGTATCCACTGCACACTTGAAGTCGTAAGCCAGCTCTTTCCCTTAATGGCGTAGCCCTTGTATATCAAGGCTTGTGGGAAAATTATGGCCATTTGCCAAAACTTTAAAAACAGCTGAAGGAATAGACCTACATCTAAGTTAGATGAGAATTATTTAACAACGGAGAGAGCTGTAAGAATAAGGCTACATGCACTTTAAAACAATAAACTTCACGGCGGCTTTGCAACTAACTATTTGACCGGCGAGCCGAGACATTCGCTGAACGACAGATGCAAAAAGGGGGAGCAAAGCTCCCCCCGTCAGCGTGTGTTGCAAGCGTCAAGCAAGGCCTAACGCACGGCCTCAAACAACCCGGTTGCGCCCATTCCGCCGCCCACGCACATGGTGACGATGCCGTAACGCAGGTTGCGCCGTTGCAACTCGCGCACCAGGTGTCCCACCTGCCGCGAGCCGGTCATGCCGAACGGATGGCCGATGGAGATCGAACCGCCGTTGACGTTGTATCTGGCGTTGTCGATGTGCAGGCGGTTACGCGCATACAGGCACTGCGAGGCAAACGCTTCGTTGAGCTCCCACAGGTCGATATCCGCTACCTGCAAGCCTTTGGCCCTGAGCAGCCTGGGCACCGAGAACACCGGGCCGATGCCCATCTCGTCCGGCTCGCAACCGGCCACGGTAAAACCGCGAAAGAACGCCTTGGGCTTGAGCCCCAGCGCCAGGGCTTTTTCCAGGCTCATCACCAGGGTCATCGACGCACCGTCGGACAACTGCGACGAATTACCCGCGGTCACCGAACCGTCTTCGGCAAACACCGGCTTCAAGCCACTGAGGCTGGCCAGGGTGGTGTCGGGGCGGTTGCAGTCGTCGCGGTCGACCACGCCATCGAGCACCTGCACTTCACCGGTATTCTTGTCTTCGACTGTGTACTTGACCGCCATCGGCACGATTTCATCGTTGAACAACCCATCCGCCTGCGCCTGCGCGGTACGCTGCTGGCTTTGCAGGGCGTACAGGTCCTGATCCTCGCGGCTGACGTTATAGCGACGCGCGACGATTTCGGCGGTCTGGCCCATAGGCAAATAAATGCCGGGTACCTGCTCCTTGAGCAGCGGGTTGATCAGATGGTCGGTGTTGACGCTTTTCATGGTCAGGCTGATGGACTCCACGCCGCCGGCGACAATGATGTCGCTGCAACCCGAAGCGATCTGGTTGGCGGCAATGGCAATCGCCTGCAAGCCTGACGAGCAGAAACGGTTGAGGGTCATGCCCGCCGTCCCCGTGCCCAGTTGCGACAGCACCGCCACGTTGCGCCCGATGTTGTAGCCCTGGGCACCCTCGTTGGAACCGGCACCGACAATGCAGTCCTCCACCGTGGCCGGGTCGATGCCGGTGCGGGCCAGCAGCGCGTTGACGCAATGGGCCGCCATATCATCGGGCCGGGTCTGGTTGAACTTGCCGCGAAAGGACTTGGCCAAGCCGGTTCGCACACTGTCGACAATCACTACTTCACGCATGGGGCTACCTCGATCTTGTGGTTGTGGATCGAGAATAGAGCCGGGCCCGGCTGCCCGCGATGATCATTCACTGCATGGATGCAAAAGCATGGAGGCCTGTGTGAGGTCTACCTGATGCGCAGAGATCCAATGTGGGAGGGAGCTTGCCCCCGATAGCAGACTGTCAGTCGATGCAGTTGCAACTGACCCACCGCCATCGGGGGCAAGCCCCCTCCCACAGTTGGATCGAGTCAGGCTCAGGCTATTTCTTTTTCTTCTTGTCGTGCTTGTCGGTTTCGGCGAATGCAGTCTATCTAATGTGCACAAATCAAATGTGGGAGGGGGCTTGCCCCCGATGGCAGACTGTCAGTCGATGCAGTTGCAACTGACCCACCGCCATCGGGGGCAAGCCCCCTCCCACAGGT
>NZ_CVTX01000176.1:0-2371 GCF_900005715.1 Pseudomonas sp. 34 E 7 | reverse complement strand
AACTGACCCACCGCCATCGGGGGCAAGCCCCCTCCCACAGGTGGACCGAGTCAGGCCCAGGCTATTTCTTTTTCTTCTTGTCGTGCTTGTCGGTCTTCTCGAATGCGTCTTCCAGCGCTCGGTTGATGGTGCGCAATACCTTGACCCGCGCCCAGCGCTTGTCGTTGGCTTCCACCAGCGTCCAGGGCGCCACCTCGGTGCTGGTGCGGTCAACCATGTCGCCCACCGCCGCACGGTAGTCGTCCCACTTGTCGCGGTTGCGCCAGTCGTCTTCGGTAATCTTGAAGCGCTTGAACGGGATTTCCTCGCGGGCCTTGAAGCGTTCCAGCTGAGTGTCCTTGTCGATGGCCAGCCAGAACTTGACCACGATCACACCGGCATCGCGCAGTTGCTCTTCGAAATCATTGATCTCGCCATAGGCGCGCATCCAGTCCGCCGGGGTGCAGAAGCCTTCGATGCGCTCGACCAGCACGCGGCCGTACCAGGAGCGATCGAACACGGTGAACATGCCCCGCGCCGGGATCTTCTGCCAGAACCGCCACAGGTAGGGCTGGGCGCGCTCGTCTTCACTGGGCGCGGCAATCGGCACGATGTGGTACTGGCGCGGGTCCAGCGCGGCCGCCACACGGCGGATCGCCCCGCCCTTGCCCGCCGCGTCGTTGCCTTCAAAGACGGTGACCAGCGCGTGCCTGCGCATGCGTTTGTCACGCATCAGGCCGGAGAAGCGCGCCTGTTCGGTAATCAGCTGTTCTTCGTAATCGTCCTTGTCCAGGCGCAGGCTCATGTCGAGGCTGTTGAGCAGGCTCATCTGGTCCACCGACGACGGCAGCGGTGCCGGGTTCATGCCACTGGCCTTGACCCTGGCCTGCTTCAACGCGCTTTGCAGGCCTTCGAGCAGGATCTTGCCCACGGTCAGCCCACGGTAATGCGGGTCGACGCCCTCGATCACATGCCACGGTGCGTAGTCGCGGCTGGTGCGGCGCAGCACGCGTTCACCAAAATGCACGAATTTGTCGTAGGTCTTGGACTGCTGCCAGTCCAGCGGGCTGATGCGCCAGCTGTGCAGCGGGTCATCGGCCAGGGCCTTGAGCCGGGCCTTCATCTGCTTCTTGGACAGGTGAAACCAGAATTTGAAGATCAGCGCGCCTTCGTCGCACAGCATCTTTTCCAGGCGCTCGGCACCGGCGATGGCCTGGTCCAGCCGCGCGTCCTTGATCTGCCCATGCACCCGGCCCTGCAGCATCTGGCTGTACCAGTTGCCGAAGAAAATGCCCATGCGGCCTTTGGCGGGCAACTGCCGCCAGTAGCGCCAGGCCGGCGGGCGGGCCAGTTCTTCGTCGGTCTGTTGGTCGAAGGTGCGCACTTCGATCAGGCGCGGGTCCATCCATTCGTTGAGCAGCTTGACGGTTTCGCCCTTGCCCGCGCCTTCGATGCCGTTGATCAGGATGATCACCGGGAAGCGCTTCTGCTGTTGCAGCTCGTACTGCACTTCCAGCAAGGCCTCACGCAGGGCCGGCACTTCGGCGTCATAGGTGTCTTTGTCGATGGCGTGACCGATTTCGGCGGATTCGAACATGGGCAGCTCCGTTTCAAGATGGCTCAAGACTAGCGGATTGGGCAACGACACGCGGGAGGAAATTCAACCGCCGCTTGCCGTGGATCAATTCAACACCGGTTGATCGGCTAGAATGGCCGCCTTGTCTTAACCTGCCGTTATTTATACGAGCCCCCATGACCCCGATCACCCACGCCCAGCTCGACTGGGACGACCAAGGCCGCCCGCACTCGCGGGTGTTCGATGACGTGTACTTCTCCGACCAGTCGGGCCTGGAAGAAGCCCGTTATGTATTCCTTGAACAGAACCGCCTGCAGGCGCGTTTTGCGGCCTTGCCGGCCGACGGGCGCCTGGTGATCGGCGAAACCGGATTCGGTACGGGCTTGAATTTCCTGTGCGCCTGGCAGTTATTCGACCAACAGGCGGTGGCCGGGGCACGCCTGCATTTCGTCAGCGTGGAAAAATACCCGCTCAGCCATGCCGACCTGCAACGCGCCCTCGCCCTCTGGCCCGAGTTGCAACCTTACGCCGAACAGTTGCTGGCCCAATACATCGCTATCCATCAGGGCTTTCAGCGCCTGGTGCTGGACGCCGGTCGCGTCACCCTGACCCTGTTGATCGGCGATGCCCTGGAGCAACTGCCGCAGCTGGACGCGCAAATAGATGCGTGGTTTCTCGACGGCTTTGCCCCGGCGAAGAACCCGGACATGTGGACCGCCGAGCTGTTCGCCGAACTGGCGCGCCTGGCCGCACCGGGCTCGACCATCAGCACCTTCACCAGCACCGGCTGGGTACGCCGGCTGATCAATGCCGCCG
>NZ_CVTX01000133.1:8044-12839 GCF_900005715.1 Pseudomonas sp. 34 E 7 | reverse complement strand
TGGGCAGCGGCGCTGCCGCCGGCCATGGCGCCGGCGCCGGCAACGCAATGGGTGGGCAGATCAGCGATTCGATCCAGCGCGGCATGGCCCCCTTGAACAATCTCGGCAGCATGATGGGGGGCAAGTGATGAGGCACTTCCTGTTGATAGTCGCCCTGCTGGGCAGCGCAACGGCCCTGGCTGACAACACCGCCGTGATCAATGGCAGCGGCAAACAGTACGAGGGTGTCTTGTCGATCAACCAGGCCGCCGGCAATCAACAGCAAATGTCCAACAGCCGCGCGATTGTCCTCGGTGGCCAGGCTACCACCGCCAATATCCAGAAGCTCGACGGCAACGTCGACCCGTCCCTGAACGCCAAGGCGGCGATCCTGGGCACCTCCTTTACCAACGGCAACGGCGTACTGGGCATCAATCAGTCGGCCGGAGCCAATAACCAATCGATCAATGCGGTGCGGATCAGCCTGAACCCTGGCCCGCAAAGCATCGATGACAGCGTCCTGTTGCAACAGAACACGACGACGCTGGCAAGCGACTCAGGGTCCACCTCCACCACTGGCAGCCGCCAGGTCGTCACCAGCGACCAGGCCTTCACAGGCAGCCGAGGAGTGATTCAGGTGAACCAGAGTGCCGGGGTGGGGAACCGAGTGGCTAACACCCTGGGCATCACTATCAAGTAAGCGCTTGATAGACCTTAGTTAGACCGTACCAACACTTAACCCAACTAATTAGAAGCAAGGAGAAACACCATGAAACCTCAAATGGCGCTCAAACCACTGGTTTTCGCTCTCGCCGCGCTCATGGCTGCCGCTGCTCAAGCGGGTGGTGGCTGGCACCCAGCCCCTCAACCTACTGGCACCGTCGCCTCCGTGGTCACCGATGTGCAAAAAAGCCAGGGCAACAAATTCGAGGACAGCAACACCGAAAACAACGCCTCGGCCGACAACTCGGTGACCGGCAACAGCGGTAACGTGGGCGTCAACGTACAGTCGGGCTCCGGCAACCAGGCGGATAACGCCGGTGCCATCTCCAGTGCCAAAGGCGACTTTGCCACCGTGTTCGCCGTGATCGATGTGGATCAAGCCAGCACCAATAACAACTTCGTCAACAAAGGCACGCAAAACAACGCGTCCCTGGACGGCTCCGTCAACGGCAACTCCGGCAACGTGGGTTACAACGGCCAGGCCGGTCAAGGCAACGAAGGTAAAAACAACCTGGCAATCACCACCGCTGACGGCAAGAACATCGCCGCCGCCTCCAACACCGAGCAGAACTCGCTCAACAACAGCTACCTCAATACCGCCGTCAGCAGCTACGGCTACGGCAAGCCTCAATACGTGTCCAACAACTCCAGCCTCGACAACTCGGTTAACCGCAACTCCGGCAACGTGGGTGTAAACCTGCAATCGGGCGCGGGCAACCAGGGCAGCAACAGCCTGTCGATCGGTCAAGGTTGCAGCGTCTGCTCCAGCGGCGTGCGTTTCTGATCCAACGGGGCCTTGGCAACAAGGCCCTTTCTTATTCCAGTGTCCAGCAGGTCAGTCGATCATGCGCTTCGCGACCCTCACCCTCCTGATGTTGCTCACCGGCCCCACTTGGGCAGGCACCATGGCGATCTCCGCCATGCCCGGCGGTGCGGTGATTTTCAAGAAGGTCGAGAGCATCCGTGAACGCCGGTTCGCCAACCTGGTGGAACAGAAAACCGATTTCAGCTGTGGTGCTGCGGCACTCGCTACCATCCTGCGCCAGGCCTATTGGCTGGACGTCGACGAAGACCACCTCATCAAGGGCATGCTGGTCAATGCCGACCAGGACCTGGTGCGTACCCAGGGTTTTTCCATGCTGGACATGAAGCGCTACCTCGAAAGCATCGGCATGCGCGCCCGGGGCTACAAGATCGCCCCGGACACCCTGGTCACCGTGAAAATCCCGGTGGTGGTGTTGCTGGAAATCCGGGGCTACAAGCACTTCGTGGTGATGCAACGGGCCGACAAGGACTGGGTGTATGTCGGCGACCCGGTGCTGGGGCACAAGCGCTATTCGCGGGATGACTTCGTCAAGGGCTGGAATGGCATCGTGTTCGCCGTATTGGGTGAAGGCTACGACAAGGCCAACATCCTGCTCGACCCGCCTGCCCCCCTGACCGCCAAGAACCAGCTGAACGAGTTCCGGCCCGTAGGCGACGCCGAACTGATGGATTTCGGTTTTATCCAGAGCGACTTCTTCTAGAAGCGCAATAAGGGGCAGGACGCTCCAGGAGCAAAAGATGAACACTTCCCGTTGGCTGACGGTTTTGTGTCTGGCAGCCTCGATGCCCGCTTATGCTTCATCGGGCTTCAAACCGATCGAACTCAAGGACGCGGAAATGGCCGAGCTGCGTGGCCGCTATGTGATGCCGGGGCGAATCATCAGCTTCGGCATTGTCATGAGCAGCACCTGGACCAATGCGGTCGGCGACAGCATTACCGGCAAGGCCAGCATGCAGTTGGACAAGACCACCATCACCCCACAGTTCTACGTGCAAACCACGGGTGCGGCGGGTTCCGGAACGCCCACTGCCGGCGGCGGTAACGTGATCGGCGGAGCCGGCCTGACCAGCGGCCAGGGCGTGATCCAAAGCGTGCGCGCCGCCGGTGATGGCAACACCGCCAACAACCATGTCGGCATCAACGTCACCCAGGACGGCTTTGCCCCTGCCAACGCCGCGCAGTCCGGCCAGGTACTCGTGGCCGGTGGCACCGTCACCGGCGACAGCAAGGCCGGTCAAGTCAGCGTGTCGGCCAACAATGGCGGCCTGCAAATGGCGATCCAGGCCAACCACAACCAGGGCAACAGCCTGCAGCAGATCGGCGGCGGAAATGTGCTGCAAGGCACGGTTTTGACCGGCAATACCAACTTCGTCAACAACATGACCCAACTCAACGTGGTAATGAACAATAACGGTTTGAACAACGGCGCATTGAACTGCAATCTGGACCAGCTAAAAGGCCTACGCACGCTCGGTTATTGAACTACGCTGACCCTCGACACTTACGCATTGGAAAAGGACGGCTTCTTTCATGCATCGATCGTTATCGCTCCGCGCGGTGATCTGTTTAAGTACGCTCTTGCCCGCATCTGTGCTATATGCCGCGCCGGATGCCGATATCGAAACCCTCAAGCGGGAACTCCTGGAACTCAAGCAACGCTACGACGTGCAGCAAAAGGCCTTGGCCGTGCTGGAACAACGTGTACGCCAGGTGGAAGATCAACCGGCCACGCCGGCCCCCAGGCGCCTGGCCAAATCCCCCGCCGACTTCAAGCAAGGCGGTACGACCGTCGCAGGCACCGGCGCTGCAGCAGCATCAGGTGGCGCGGGCGGCGGCGGCAGTTCCTACGGCCAGTCGCTCAAGGACGACTCGGCGCCTGCACAAAGTGTCAGTAACCTCTACAACGAAGCCAGCGGCTTTTTCGGCAATGGCAAGTTCAGCCTCGAGACCGGCGTCACCTATGCCCGTTACGACGCCCGCCAGCTGACCCTCAACGGTTTCCTGGCGCTGGACTCGATCTTTCTCGGCAACATCAACCTGGACCGGATCAAATCCGACAGCTGGACCCTGGACCTGACCGGCCGCTACAACCTCGATAACCGTTGGCAGTTCGACCTCAACGTGCCGGTGGTCTACCGCGAGTCGACCTACCAGTCCGGCGGCGCCGGCAACGATGCCACGGCCACCTCGGAAGCGTCCGTGACCCGCGACCCCACCATTGGCGACGTCAACTTCGGCGTGGCGTACAAATTCCTCGATGAAACCCCTAACCTGCCGGACGCCGTGGTGTCGGTGCGGGTGAAGGCGCCTACGGGTAAAGAGCCGTTTGGCATCAAACTGGTCAGGCAACCGAGCAACGACAACCTCTACCTGCCCGAAAGCCTGCCGACGGGCAACGGCGTGTGGTCGGTCACACCGGGCATCTCCCTGGTCAAGACCTTCGACCCTGCGGTGTTGTTCGGCTCGCTGTCGTACACCCACAACTTCGAAGACTCGTTCGATGACATCAGCAGTCAGGTCAACCAGAAGGTGGGCGGCAAGGTGCGCCTGGGCGACAGCTTTCAGTTCGGTGTGGGTGTAGCCTTTGCCTTGAACGAAAAAATGAGCATGTCGTTCTCGGTGTCCGACCTGGTGCAGCGCAAAAGCAAGCTCAAGCCGGACGGCGGCGACTGGCAGTCGGTGGTGTCCAGCGATGCGAATGCGGGCTACTTCAACGTCGGCATGACGATTGCGGCCTCGGATAACCTGACCATCGTGCCGAACCTGGCGATCGGGATGACCGATGACGCGCCTGACTTCACGTTCAGCCTGAAATTCCCGTATTACTTTTGATTGAGAGGTAAACACTTTTTAAATGTGGGAGGGGCGGTGCGACGATTCGACTTGCCCCCGACTGCGGCCTCAGGACCGCCCAGGACTTTGTGTCGATCCCGGCCCAAATGTGGAAGGGGGCTTGCCCCCGATAGCGGCCTCAGGGCCGACCAGGATGTTGTGTCTATCCCGGCCCAAATGTGGGAGGGGGCTTGCCCCCGATGGCGACCTCTGGGCCGACCAGAATTTTGTGTCGATCCCGGCCCAAATGTGGGAGGGGGCTTGCCCCCGATGGCGGCCTCAGGGCCGACCAGGATGTGGATCAGACCGAGTACATATCCGTTTCTGCGGTAACGGCTGCAATAGGTTCCGCTTTTACAGCGGCTCACTTTTGAAAAGCGCAAAAGTAAGCAAAACGCTCTTGCCCCACCACTCGGCACCTCGCTTAGGCTCGGT
>NZ_CVTX01000133.1:0-7994 GCF_900005715.1 Pseudomonas sp. 34 E 7 | reverse complement strand
GGCTAACCCGGCGTCCTGCCGGGTTACCCACGGATTCAAGCCTGCGTTCGGCCAGCGTGGTTTAACGGGGCGCCTGAGATCAAGATCAAAAGCAAGAGCGGCTCGCTTCGCATCGTGGTTACCGGCTACGGCGGTGTGTGGCCTATGCCCCCTCCCACATTTTGATTTGCATGCACCCTTTGAAAAAACCTAGCGGATCTGGTGTTTGTGCAGCAACCGGTAAAACGTCGGCCGGGAAACGCCCAGCACCCGGGCCGCGATACTCAGGTTGTCGCTGTGCCGGTGAAGTACGTCGCACAATGCCTGGCGTTCGGCGCGGTGCTTGTAATCTTCCAGTGTCGCCATCGGCGGCGACACGGCCTGCGGGCCTTGTAATCCCAGGTCAACCGCCTCGATCTGGCGCCCTTCAGCCAGGACCAAGCCACGGCGCACACGGTTGGCCAGTTCACGCACATTGCCCGGCCACGGGTGTCGGCCCATCGCCACCAAGGCCTCTTCGCTGAAGCTGCGCGGGCGGCGGCCGGTTTCCTGGCTATAGAAACGCGAAAAGTGATTGGCCAGCATCGCCACGTCGCCATGGCGTTCGCGCAGGGGCGCGGTGACGACTTGCAGCACGTTCAGCCGGTAATACAGGTCCTCGCGAAAGGCGCCCTTCTCGACGGCGGCCTCAAGGTCAACGTGGGTCGCAGCCAGCACCCGCACATCCACCGGGATGGGCTGGCTGCCGCCCACGCGCTCGATCTGTTTCTCCTGGAGAAACCGCAACAGGTTGGCTTGCAGCTCCATGGGCAGATCGCCGATTTCATCAAGGAACAGCGTGCCACCGTGGGCGGCCTCGATGCGTCCGACCTTGCGCTGATGCGCACCGGTGAAGGCGCCCTTTTCATGGCCGAAGAGTTCCGACTGGATCAGATGTTCAGGAATCGCTCCGCAGTTGATCGCCACGAACGGCTTGGCATGTCGTTGGGACTGCCGGTGCAGCATCTTGGCCACCAGTTCCTTGCCGGTGCCGCTGTCTCCCCGTATCAGTACCGGCGATTCAGTGGGCGCCAGCTTCGACAGCAATTTGCGCAGTTCGCGAATGGGCCGGCTATCGCCCAGCAACTCATGCTCGGGCCCACCCACCGGGGTGTGGCCCTTGCCGCGCAGGCGCGCCATGCCAAAGGCGCGCCCGAGGGTGACCTGCACCCGCGACACATCGAACGGCAAGGTGTGGAAGTCAAAAAACCATTCGCAGACGAAATCCCCGACGTTCTGCAGGCGTAGCACGTCCTGGCTGAGTACCGCGATCCATTCGGTGCCGCTACGACCAATCAGCTCCTTGACCGCCTCGGGCCGTTCCAGATGACAAGGCTGCAACCGCAACAGGCCGACATCGCAGGACCGCTCACCGACATCTTCGAGGGTACAGCTGTCGACTTCCCATCCGACCGTGCGCAAGCCGGGCAGCAACCCGTGACAATCCTCGCAGGGGTCGACGACCAACAAGCGGCGTTGCGCAGAAGTCACAACCATGACTATTCCTTGGCGTCAGTTTTTATTAATAGAAACAATAGCTTGTAGCGACAAGACAGCAACATATCAAAATATTGACGCCGTGCTTGTACCCTTTCGCTATAAGTGCGAGCAAAAAGCCATCACCCTGTAAAAAGTTGCCCACCGGCCAAACGTTAGTTCCGCTTTTAAAACAGCCGCTTAGATGACTTCAGTCAGGGAAAGTTAAAATTTCTTGTCCTGGCATGTGACCCGCCCCCCACCATCGTGCATCAGTACAAGTAACCCACCGCACGGTCAGCCCAACCGCCGGTATTCACTTGAATGGGCACAGAGAGAGACGACACACATGAACGCTCCGCTGCGCATCAACGAAGCTCTTTTGATTGCAGACCGTGCCTTCCAGCCCTTCCAGTGCGTGGCCTGGCACGACGGTCATGGCGCCCTCAGCCTGAGCGTCATCGACCGCACCAATACCCGTATCGGCAGCCAACAGCTGTCATCGACCACTTACACTGACCCGGCGCAATTGGAAGACTTGTTGTTGCAGGCCCGTGCCGAGCTCGACAAAAGTGGCTACCAGTTGCAGCAATGGGCAATGCCCAAGTAAGTGAGGCGGGAACTTCCGATCACTGCATTACAGTGATCGGAAGTTGCACTTACTTATCGCGCGTTGAGTATAAATCGCTCGAACGCTTCGGCAGCACCGTCCTCGACATTGCTGCCGGTGACCACGCTGGCCTGACGCTTGACGGCTTCTTCCGCCTGGCCCATGGCAATCGATAAACCGGCCACCTGAAACATCGCCGGATCGTTGCCGCCGTCGCCAATGGCTGCCGTTTGCGCAAGCGGCACCTCGAGGTGCGCCGCCAGGGTCTTCAAGGCCTCGCCTTTATTCGCCAGCATCGCCGTCACATCCAGATAAACCGGCTGCGAACGTGAGACCTGAGCCAGGCCCTTTACCTTCGGCTGCAACTGCGCTTCCAGCTCCACCAGCAACTGAGTGTTATTGCTCGCGGCGACGACCTTGTCGACCCGGTCCAGGTAGGGCTCGAAACTCTCCACCACCACCGGCCCGTACCCCAGTCCGTCGGCTTCGCGCTGCTCCATCGGCCCGGGCGAGTCACGGCGCAGCCAATCGCCATCGGCGAACACCCAGACTTCCACATCCGGTTCGGCCGAGAACAGTGCCAGGGTCACTAACGCCGCTTCCGCCGGCAGATGGTGGGCCACCAGGATGCTGCCATCGGGGTTGATCAACGTACCGCCGTTGAAACCCGCCACCGGCACGTCGATACCGAAGGTCTCGATCAGGTGCATCATGGCCTTGGGCGGGCGCCCGCTGGCCAGGCTGAAAAACACCCCGGCATCACGCAACGCGCGAATCGCATCGGCTGTGCGCGGGCTGAGGCTGTGATCCGGATGCAGCAAGGTGCCGTCCACATCACTGAGGATAAAACGGATGGGATGAATCGCTGCATCACTCATCCGAGGCTATGCCAGGCACGGCCATCGCGGGCCAGCAATGCATCCGACGCCGCCGGGCCATCTTCGCCGGCCTTGTAGGTCTGGATGCCATCGTCTTCTTTCCAGGCATCCAGGAACGGCTGCACGGCGCGCCAGCCGTTCTCGATATTGTCGGCGCGCTGGAACAGGGTCTGGTCGCCGGTCATGCAGTCGTAGATCAGGGTTTCATAGCCCGTCGACGGCTGCATCTCGAAGAAGTCCTTGTAGTCGAACCCCAGCTCGATATTGGCCATTTCCAGGGTCGGCCCGGGCTTTTTGGCCAGCAGGTCGAACCACATGCCTTCGTTCGGCTGGATCTGGATCTTGAGGTAGGTGGGCTTGAGCTCATCGACGTCGGTGTCGCGAAACTGCGCGTAAGGCGCCTGCTTGAAGCAGATCACGATCTCGGTGTCGCGAATGCTCATGCGCTTGCCGGTTCGCAGGTAGAACGGCACGCCGACCCAGCGCCAGTTATCGATCATCACCTTGAGCGCAACGAAGGTCTCGGTGCTGCTGTCAGGCGCGACATTGGCTTCTTCGCGATAGCCCGGCAGTTGCTTGCCGGCGATTTCACCGGCGGTGTACTGGCCGCGCACGGAGTTGGCCCGCGCATCTTCCAGGGACCAGGGCCGGATGGCACCGACCACCTTGGCCTTCTCACCGCGCACTGCGTCGGCACCGAAGGCTGCCGGAGGCTCCATCGCGACCATGGCCAGCAACTGGAACAGGTGGTTGGGCACCATGTCCCGCAGCGTGCCGGTTTTTTCGAAGAAATTACCCCGGGTTTCGACGCCGACGGTTTCTGCGGCGGTGATTTGCACGTGGTCGATGTAATGGTTGTTCCAGAACGCCTCGAACAGCACGTTGGAGAAACGGCTGATCAGGATGTTCTGCACCGTTTCCTTGCCCAGGTAATGGTCGATGCGATAGATCTGCTTCTCGCTCATCACCTTGAGCAGGCACGCATTCAACGCTTCGGCGCTGGCCAGGTCGGAACCGAACGGTTTCTCGATGACCACGCGGCGAAACCCCTCCTGCGTCTCATCGAGCAACCCGGCACTGCCCAGGCGCTGCACCACTTCACTGAAGAAGCGCGGTGCTGTCGCGAGGTAGAACACCGCATTGGCGCTGCCGCTGTCGGCAATTTTCTGCGCGATATCGGCGTAGGTGCTGTCGTCGAGGAAGTCACCCTCGACGTAGCTGATGCCTTTGGCCAACTGGGCCCACAACTGTGGGTCCAGCCCATTGTCGGCATTGCCTCGGACCTTGCCGGCGGCTTCGGTGCGAATGAAGTCCTCGAGTTTCTTGGCGAAGTCAGCGTCGCTGATGGCGTTGTGATCAACACCCACAATGCGCAGGCCATCGCCCAGCAGCCCGTCGCGACTCAGGTTGTACAGCGCCGGCATCAGCAGGCGCTTGACCAGGTCGCCATGGGCGCCAAACAGAAACAAGGTAGTGGGTGGAGCGGGTTCGGCCTTGGGTTTCTTGCCGTTGGCGGTCATTTTTTGGAAGTCTCCACGTGGCCGCCAAAGCCGAAGCGCATGGCCGAGAGCATTTTGTCACCGTAGGTGCTCTGCTGGCGCGAACGGAAACGGGCGAACAGCGACGTCGACAGCACCGGTACCGGCACCGCCTGCTCCATGGCCGCTTCGATGGTCCAACGGCCTTCGCCGCTGTCAGCCACGGAACCGGAATAGCCGTCCAGCTTCGGATCGGTCGCCAGGGCGTCGGCGGTCAGGTCCAGCAGCCACGACGACACTACGCTGCCACGACGCCAGACTTCGGCAATGTCGGCCACGTTCAGGTCGAAGCGTTGGTCTTCGGGCAGGTTGTCCGAGTTCTTGGTCTTGAGAATGTCAAAACCTTCGGCAAACGCCTGCATCATGCCGTATTCGATGCCGTTGTGGATCATCTTGACGAAGTGGCCGGAGCCCGCCGGGCCGGCATGGATATAGCCGTGCTCGGCACGCGGGTCGGCGGAGGCCGAACGGTCCTTGGTGCGTGGGATGCTGCCAATGCCAGGCGCCAGGCTCTTGAAGATCGGATCAAGGCGCTGCACGGTTTCGACGTCGCCACCGATCATCATGCAGTAGCCGCGTTCCAGCCCCCACACGCCGCCGGAGGTGCCGACGTCGACGTAGTGCAGACCCTTTTCCGCCAGGGCCTTGCCGCGACGTACGTCGTCTTTGTAATTGGTGTTGCCGCCATCAATAATCACGTCACCGCTTTCCAGCAGCCCGCTCAGTTCATTGATGGTGTCTTCGGTGGGAGCGCCCGCCGGTAACATTACCCACACAGCGCGAGGCTTTTGCAGGCCGGCCACCAGGGCTTTCAAGTCGGCGACGCCGGTGGCGCCCTCCTCGCTCAGGCCTTTGACAAAGGCTTCGTTACGGTCATATACAACGGTGGTATGCCCATTGAGCATCAGGCGCCGCGCAATGTTACCGCCCATGCGGCCTAGTCCGATAATCCCCAGTTGCATGTGCTGATGCTCCTAACTGCTAAAAAATGTGTGACATAGTTTATAGCGCAATGAGGCTAATGAGGGTTAGTCCAGAGCGGATCCGCGTAGTTTCATGCTAAAAAAGTTGCCAGCATTTCACCATCACAGCGGCAAAAGTCACACGACCACCAAAAATAAAAAAGTTCCCTTGATGTGAAAAAGAATTCAAACTTGCCACGACTGCTGCCGCTCACCTGTTTCGGCGGCGCGATCTACCCGGCTATTTGCGAGGCAAGCAATGAGCACAGCACAGATGACCCGACCGCCACAGACCCTCTACGTCAGCATCCGCCGCGATGAGTTGCGTCAGTTGAAGGACGAGCGCGATCAGTTGCAACAGGAAGTCCTGCGCCTGCGTTCCCACCTCCAGGCCCAGCTGGAGCTGCCGTCCGGCGCCAAGCCCGCACTCTGCTGAACGCCTTTGGTTAGTTTGTAAGGCAATACCTACAGAAAACTCACAAAGTTTTCACACGCCTGTCCCGATACTCCCGCCCGCGATGCCGCTCATGTTCTGAGCGGCCCGATGTTGCGCGCGTGTGCGCGACGATCATTTTCTGATGGGGCGCTGGATGGCGATGTTCAAACGCAGCACGACGACTGCGAAAGGTTTTGATTGGGCCGGCCTTGGCTGGTTATTCCTGTTTTTCTGGTATTTCTCGGGTATTACCCAACTGCTTATCCAACTGACCGGTACGTCCGGCTTCAGTGGTTTCCGCCAGGCATTCTTCATGAGTGCACTGTGGCTGGCGCCGATGCTGCTGTTCCCCCGGCAAACGCGGGTACTGGCCGCCGTGATCGGCGTGGTGCTGTGGGCCTGCTCCATGGCCAGCCTGGGTTACTTCTTTATTTACCAGCAGGAATTTTCCCAGAGCGTGATCTTCATCATGTTCGAGTCGAACATTTCTGAAGCGGGCGAATACGCCACCCAGTATTTTGCCTGGTGGATCGTGCTGGCGTTCATTGCCCACACCGCGTTCGCGGTGTTCCTGTGGACACGCTTGCGCCCGGTGTACTTGCCGCGCGGCCAGTCGATCGTGGCGGCAATCGCCATCGTATTGGCGATTGTCGGCTACCCGCTGGTCAAGCAGATCGCCACCAGCGACACCATGGAACAGGCCATCGACCGCTTTGAAACCCGGATCGAACCGGCTGTGCCCTGGCAGATGATCGTCGCCTACCGCCGCTACACCGAACAACTGGACAACATGCAAGGCATGCTGACCAGCGCCAGCCAGATTCCACCCTTGAAAAACCTCAAGGACAGCATGGCCGGCCAGCCGTCCACGCTGGTACTGGTGATCGGCGAGTCCACCAACCGCCAGCGCATGAGCCTCTATGGCTACCCGCGCAATACCACGCCGGAACTGGACAAGCTGCGCGACCAACTGGCGGTATTCGACAATGTCATCACCCCGCGCCCCTACACCATCGAAGCGTTGCAACAGGTACTGACCTTCGCCGACGAAGAAAACCCGGACCTGTACCTCAAGACGCCGTCGATCGTCAGCGTGATGAAACAGGCCGGCTACAAGACGTTCTGGATCACCAACCAGCAGACCATGACCAAGCGCAACACCATGCTCACGACCTTTTCCGAACAGGCCGACGAGCAGGTGTACCTGAACAACAACCGCAACCAGAACGCCCGCCAATACGACGGCGATGTACTCGCGCCGTTTTCCAAGGCCCTGGCCGATACCGCCGAGCGCAAGTTCATCGTGGTGCACCTGTTGGGCACGCACATGAGCTACCAGTACCGGTATCCGCCGACGTTCGACAAGTTCACCGACCGCCAGGGCGTGCCGCCGGGTGTCAGCGACGCCCAGTTGCCGACGTACAACAGCTATGACAACGCGGTGCTGTACAACGACTTCGTGGTCTCGAGCCTGATCAAGGACTACGCCAAGACCGACCCCAACGGCTTTTTGCTGTACCTGTCGGACCACGGCGAAGACGTGTTCGACTCTGTCGGCCATGACACCCTGGGCCGCAACGAAGGCAAGCCGACCGCGCCGATGTACACCATTCCCTTTATGGCCTACGCCTCACCCAAGTGGCGCGAAAGCCACGACTGGAGCTTCGCCGGCGACCTGCAGCGGCCTTACAGCAGCTCGCAGCTGATCCACACCTGGGCGGACCTGGCCGGTTTGAGTTTCGATGAACTGGACCGCAGCAAAAGCCTGGTCAGTGACAGCTTCAAGCCGCGCCCCCTGCTGATCGGTAACCCGTACGAGACCAAGCAGAAAGCCTTGATCGACTTCAGCCTGATCAAACCGAAAAAGGCCGACAGCACCGAGGTGGTGATCAAGTAACCGAGAGGTTTATAAACGAAAGATAATAATCATTCTCGTTAAAGCCTAAAGTTCCCCGTCTCCTTTCGTCTTTGAGCCATACCCGCCCTTTCCGGGGCGGCCTCAAAGACGACAAGGAGTTCGCCGCGATGCTCGCGCCCTTTACCCGTTCCATCACCCTTACCCTGGGCCTGTTCAGC
>NZ_CVTX01000195.1:3756-7619 GCF_900005715.1 Pseudomonas sp. 34 E 7 | reverse complement strand
CGGCCAGAAGCAGACGGACCGTGAATGTCAGAAAGCGACCGGTCCCTGACCGACCCGAAGAATCAGCGCCTGGTCACCGGACGCACTGATCAGGGTGTCGTCAGTTACCGAAAGTGCGTGAGTCTGGAGGGAATCGCATAGCTCTGACAGAAGCCCTTGAACGACGCTGAAGGATAAATCGGACTAACAAGCGCCGAACTTAAGTGATAAAGGATGGACGTGAACGGCTTTCCTGAAAAGCTGCCCTCAATTGTGAAGGACTCGTCCTTCACAACACCCCTTGGATGCACCCGGGAGCACCAGCTTAAGGACCTGAGGACCAATCCTTCATCCCCGATATCCAGAACTTCATCGACGTTTGCCAAATTATCAGTGCGGGAGCCTACCGGCTTTAAGATGATGATGTCATAGCTCATACGTTTTCCTGTGGCCCATCCCCCACGTGCGCTTCATCTCACTCGTTAGAGGGGATAAGCAAGTGACCGAAAAAGGTAGACTTGTCGCTGCTAGTCCCAGTCCATTTTAATGTTCTCCTGTTTTCGGAACGCGTCCAGCACGCTCTGGAACTGGGAGCGTTCGAAAGTCAGGCTCGGTATTGAGTCGTACCAATCAACAGCAGGGGATTGCAGCGTAATTAAATCCTTCAGCAAGCCAAATCGGCGCCACTGGACATAGTGCTCACCGGCATGCTGCTCAGCGACTATGACGGTACAAGTCAGATCCAAGTCATCAGAGCAAACAAGTAGTGGAACCAGGTCCGCCAGCCCGGCGCTGTTGAGTAAATCCGGTCCCATACCAAACAGGTGTCTTTATCGCTGTACAAGCCTGAATGAGCGGCTACCAAGTGTAGCTCAGCTTCTCGATTGTGCCGAGGTAGCCAAACCTCCATAGGTACTCCGTCAACGGCAAAGGTCGGATAGAAATCCAGGCTGTGTTTAGATTTATGGCTTGCAATAGATAGCAGATTATTCATTCTGACCCTCGAATCCCTGAAGTTTACAGAGATTACTTTCCCTAGATGCGGACGGCTTCTAATCGCCGACACCCGAAAAATTCAGAGTTTTGTGATCCGAACGATATGGCTCGCATGAGCATCTTCTATTCGATTGAAGCCGCAGCGCAGGTAAAAAGCGCTCCCCTCCAAGGTATCGGTGTAGAGACGCACACGCTCAAAATGCACCGCGGCGTGGGCAAGCAATGCGTTAACCAATCTGCGGCCAACCTGTTGCCCGCGTGACGCAGGCGCCACATACACACGTCGCAGCCTTCCTGTACGGTCATGGGTGAACGGATCAACCGACAGGCCTCCAATGCCCACAAGTTGCTGGTTCAGATAAGCCGCCATGAGGCATTCGCCAGGCGCATCAAAGCGATGGGTGCCTGACTGCCATTCTGAAGTCAGTCGGGTGAGAAACCTGAAGCCTTCTGCAACTGCCGCTTTTTCCAGGTCGAGGATTTGGGGCGGCAGATGCGTGATCCGTTGAATCTCCATTGAGTTCAATCTTCTCTGATCGGGCGCGAACCCCTTCTGAGGTCTCTGGGGATATTGACTTGGGCCGTGGGCACGCCAGTGGCGGCTATCGACCCAGCCGGTGTGAAAACGCAGACGTCAAATCACAGTTTTGCTGCTTATAAAAAGCGGCACACATTTGAAGCCGGCCTTGACTATAAACTCCGTGACATAAGGTATTGCTCTTTCCCCCAAGCCTCAAAGCGCTCCAATACTTTCCAGCCAAGCTTGGTGTAATAACTGCTCTGGTTGTGCGTGTGCAAGTACAAGGTAGTGAACCCAGCGTCTCGTGCATGGACACAGATGCCTTCATTTACTGCACTGCGAGCCCCCTCTTTCGAGCTTCAGGTGTGACGAACACACACGCAAGCCAAGGACCTAGATCCGGCCGGTCAGACAGGTCATTACTGGCAAGCGTAGCGCCACCTAGCAACTGGTCTCGTTCGGTTGCGATCAGACACTTCCAACTGCCATCACGCTGCCCATCAAAGAACTCGTGTTGCCAACTCGAAAGAGATTGCTGCGTAAACTCATAATTGAATTCCCGATAAAGCCATTCGGCCATAACGTCGCACTTGTCCATTTGTTTATCGAGCCAATCCACTCGCAGCATCTGAAACGCTCCTTATATATTCGTCACGCCGGTAGGATTCTGGACAATCATACAGCCGTCTGCCTGCGGCACAGACTATGTCGAAGCCATATCCATACTGGTTTCCCTGCTCACCCTCATACTGGCTTGGCCCAACGTTGCCGGCAGGGCTTGTAATGGACCTGGCCGGAGCATGGGCTACGCATGGTTACGGTGCAGGTGCCGGCAACTTCTGGCACCACTTGATAGAACGTAGCGCTTCCTCGGCAGGCACAAGCGCGTAGCGCGAGTAATACATTGTTCCACCGAAACGCCCCTCGTCGATTTCGCCCAAGGTCTGCCCGTCCGTGTAGGCCGAAGTGCTGAGCTGGTCTGCGATGTAATACACCTTTCCATTCTCGACGGTGATATCGAAACGCTTGTTAACCATACCGCTTATTATCGGTGGCGAGGTGGAAGCGACGCTGTGCTTGCCGGCGGGAATGTCGGCTTTGAAAAAACTCCCGGAGGGCAAGCTGCCAATTGCGCGACCATCGACCAGAATGGTCGGAGCGACCCCGCTACCGATGCTGGCGGAAGTACGATAGAAGTAGACCGTGGCCTCGTCCGGACGAGGTTCTGCCGGTGATGTGAAGAATGGTTGGCCTGTGAGGTCCGGACCGCTGATGCAGCCGGTCAGTGAGGCCAGGCCTGCGAACAGGCTGGCCCAGAGGAGCGTACAGCACTTCATGGCATGAAATTCCTTGAAAGTGGATCAATGGGCGTCGGGGCCGATGACGGTCACCAGTACCGGATTCAGAGCGTGCACAGCCCTTTACCGAAGTCAGTGGCATCAGAACTCGGCCACGGCGCAAAACCGCTCTTTGCCGTCATATTCACGATGTTCCGATCCTTGAGCATCGGGTACTTGCGCTTGAGCGCCTGCACAGTGCTCTCGGCATTGTTCACGTTGGACAGGCAAAAACGCAGGGCATCGGAGCGCAGGTCGCCGATATAGAGAATTTCCCCGGCCTTCACCGAGAAAACCGCAGGCACAGGGCGCGGCATCGATTTTCCCGCGTAATACACGTAATGCCACCGCGTGTACTCATACTCACCAGGCGGCACTTCATACATGAAGTAATGGCCCAGCACAGAGGGCGATGGCTGATCATCTTCATTGCCCAGCGTCGTCAGCCGTATTGCGGTACCGGGTGCTCCCTGGTGGTCGATTTCAACCACCAGCCCATGGGGCTGCATCATCGGAAAGCTCTCACCAATCGAACCCACGATGATCGCCTTACTCGGGTCAGGTGCGTGCTTGCCGTCGTAGCGTGACGTCGCGCACCCGGACAGAAGGGTTGCGCAGAGCGCGACCGCGCCCCAGACGAGATATTTACTGCTGACTTTCCCTAGCATTGGTCTTTTTTCCGATCAGTAATCTTGCAGTTTGTAGAGCCCAGCCGAGCGAACCAAACGTTCGTACACCTGGTACTTCGTTGTTGGCTCGGCCGAACCTATTGTCCAGCTACCCGCACCTTGATAACAACCCACTCTTGGCTCATCACCCGCCGCAGAGCAGCGCCTGAAGGCAAAATCCGATTCCCTCGCCGCGGCTTGCTCCATTGCCTACGCGTGCGTCAGAATCCGCCGGCTTGTGTGCTGGGGTGGCCGTCTCTAAGGTGGCTCGGTCGCTGAATTGTTCAGTGATTCGGGTTTAGTAGCCTGAGCTTGGGTATCTATTAGTGCATGAGTTTCATCAGTCAGACAGTGCGTCTGTGC
>NZ_CVTX01000195.1:0-3706 GCF_900005715.1 Pseudomonas sp. 34 E 7 | reverse complement strand
GGCATCACTCAGGATGTCTACTCATGTCAAAAGCAGATTCAAGTGCCCTCTTCAACGTTGCCCCCAACGCCAGCAACGAAACCCTCATCACCAATAGCTACGAAGCCTTCACCAGCGTCAGCACCCTGCTGCTCGACCTGTCCGAAGACCTCAACGGCAAACACCGCGACATCGCCCTCGCCATCCACCAACTGAGCGAACTGGGCGTACTCCTCACCGCCAGACTTCTTGACCGCGAAGCGCCCTGCCCTGGCTGATGATTAACCCTTCGACTCAATAGCTAGATAACTCGCCGCGTCGTCGTAAGCCACGTACAACGACTCGGCGATTTGTGTTTTGATCACCTTGGTGGACTCCAGCCCCAGCACAAAACCCTCTGCGATGACGAAAGCGGCGACTGCTTTCGGCCGATTCTGTTGAAAAAGTCGGTTTTTTCAGAATGCCGTAGGATGGATGGGTGAAAGCGCCTCTTCAGCACGCTTCTACGTGAAATCTCAGCCTGAAAGGCTCTGCGGACATTCAGGATTTCAATCTCCGACGCGTACTTTTCTGCTTTAGAAAACACGGCCGACTTTTTCAACAGAATCGGCCAGAAGCGGTCATTCATGATGCCCAATGCTGGCTATGCCCAAACGTTCATTTTTGTGTGTCGTATTAATTTCCAAAACATCGCATTTATTTCTAAATCCTACAGTATGCCTGGCGATGGGATCGCACCAGCCAAATCTCACGACATTTGACGAAGCGCTACAAACCGAGCCGAAAGCACATTAAAGTGCGCATTGAACCAAAGCGCCATCACGCCGGCGCGCCCACACAACCACAGCAAGGAATAACAACAATGCGAAGGGATAGAGATGACCACCGTGATCGTGGCCGCAGAGAAGACAATGATGAAATCCATCACAATAACGACCACGGCATCAGCCACCCTCAACCGGACTTCGAACACCGCATCGACCGAGGATTTCCTGACGTGGTAGACACACTTCAACCGCCACCACGGCCTGGCAGAGGGGACAGGGATGGCAGCAACAACAACTGAACTTGCAGACCGGTGGTACACCACGCAGTTCAGCGTGCGCCGCTCAATCCGATATCACCAACGTCTCCGTGCGTTCTACGACCGCTTGGACAAGCTCTCCAACATGCTGTCCCTGATATTCGGGTCAGCGGCCATTTATGGTGTGCTGGAAGAGAATGCCAAATCGGTAGCGCTGGTGTCTTCCGCCATCGTCACCATCGTATCGTCCATCAACTTGGTTGTGGGCAGCGCGCAACGGGGCCGCGACCATACCGACTTCATGCGCAAGTACGTTGAATTGGAAAAAAGCATGCTGGGCGTGGAGTGCGAGGACCGCTTACTTCAAGTACAGACCGAGCGTCTGAACATCGAGGCCGAAGAACCACCTGTGATGCACGTCCTCAATGCCATGTGTCACAACGAAATGATGCGGGCCATGGGATTCAAAAAAAAGGAACTGCCAAAAATTGGCTTCTTTCAAGCGTTACTGGCTCAATTGTTCGACTTCCGGGAAAGCAGCATCCAAAACCCCAAGACCAAAAGTAAAACTACCTGAAGTTTAAACCCGATGAAAAGCTGCCAAGTCCCACGCCGCTAACCCTAGCGGCGTGAGCAGCCCGCGCCGCAATTCCACGGCGCTTAGACTGAAGGCACCCCATGCGACCTGACTCACCGCGCGGCATACGCAACTTCAACCCCGGCAAAAATCCCTATGCCCCAGGGATCCGTTGGCAAGCTGCCTGTCATGCTGACCGCTTGTTGTTGACTGAGATAGGCATAGACGTAAAATCGCCCCCCCAAAAAATCAGCTTGCATAGCGAGAAGGAGCTTCGATGCAACGGGTGATGATCGTTGGTCAACCTGGGTCAGGCAAAAGCACTTTGGCGCGTGAGCTTGGTCAGCGCACGGGCTTGCCGGTCGTTCATATCGACACTATCCACTGGAAGCCAGGGTGGATCGAACGAACTCGGGACGAGAAGACCCAGCTTTGTCTCGATGTAGAAGCCCGAGATTGTTGGATATTCGAAGGTGGCCATTCAGCAACTTGGGACAACCGGCTGGCCCGTGCAGATCTTTTGATATGGATTGATCGTTCGGCGACGCTTCGATTCTTGCGCGTACTGCGCAGAACGCTGCTCCAACGCGGTCAGTCTCGGCCTGACTTGCCGGAGAACTGCCCCGAACTGCTGATGAACCTGCCGGAGTTTTTTAGATTCATGTGGCGGACGAAAAAGACAGCGCGAGAAAAGATGCAGCAACTTGTTGCAGCGGCGCCATCATCTTGCCGCGTGGTTTGTCTGCGTTCTGATCGGGATACCGGCATTTTTCTCGCGAACATTGGAAATTCGACTGTCCAGACTCCGCGAAATTGATCGACGGTTGCCCAATTCACTGCGGAAACCGCCGGTTATGAGTGGCCGCTTCTGGCCGGTTTCTACCGTTCGTGAAGGACAACAATCGGCAAACCTGTTACCCAGAGTTAAACCCCCGGTATCTGGTACACAACCGAATCATATTTCTCCGTCATTCGCCTCTCAATGACGACTCCCCTCAAAGCTTCGGCAATACGTCGACTCGCACGGTTCTGCGTCGCAACAGGGTAGATGAAGTGCTTTGCCGCCACCCGCTTGCTAGCCCACTGAACAACCGCCCGCACCGCTTCACCACCAAAGCCCAGCCCGTGTTTATCTTCACGGATCCAGATACCTAACTCCGGTGTTTCACTGCCGGTATGGTGCAGCCCGACCAAGCCGGTAAAACGGGCACTCACCAGTTCCCTGACCGTGAACACGATGTCGCTGCCATCCGCTATCGCAGGCAGCCACTGCTCCCAGACTTGCGCGTACTCTTCTAGCGAGGCAGGCGGCTCCCAGGACATGTAGCGAGTCAGAGACGGTGTGAGACAAGGGAAAGACTCAGCAGCGTCCTGCTCGCAGAAGGGCTCAATACTAAGGCGTTGCGAGAGAATGCGGATTGGGTGGGTGTCGACTGGCATTGCAATTTCCTTCCTGGGGTCCATTACTCCATTTATGCCGTGAACATACCATGCGGGTCGCTTCATCAGTGTCAGGCTCTCTATACTGAGCCCCCAGGATGGTAGTTGGAGCACACCCTATGCCCGTCACACCCAATCAAAATTCCCCCATCACTTTGGTCCCCGCTCAACAGAGCGACTTGGATAATCTGGTAGCTATTCGAATTGAGGCCATGCGCGAAAGTCTGGAGCGTGTTGGGCGGTTTGATCCGGTCCGTGCGCGGGAGCGGTTTCTTGGCGGTTTTGAAGCTCGCTGCACACGTTACATCGAGGTATCTGGAGAGAGGGTGGGTTTCGTAGTGGTCAAACATCACCACAATGAACTCTTGCTAGACCACTTGTATGTAAGGACGAGCGCGCAAGGATCAGGGGTGGGGTCTGCTGTTCTCACGCAGATTTTCAAAGAGGCGGATGCAGCTGCGCTTCCTATTAAAGTGGGTGCTCTCAAGGAAAGCGCTTCCAATCGCTTTTATACCCGCCATGGCTTCCAGTTCATCGAAAGCAGTGAATTCGACAATTATTATGTTCGTCAGAATGTTCCGGCGATTGGCCCAGCCTGCTAGCTGGATATGATGCACCTCGACGTACGCAAGCTCTGCCTTTTCAACAGGCTCGTTTTCAGCTTGGCCAGCCGGGTTCAAGCGCTA
>NZ_CVTX01000134.1:88939-103355 GCF_900005715.1 Pseudomonas sp. 34 E 7 | reverse complement strand
ACCTCGCCCGCCTGATCGACACCCGCAAAGGCGAACACCGTTACCGCTACGACCCACTAAACCGCCTGACCCGCGCCGATCACTCGCAAGACGTGCAGGAGCGTTTCGGCCACAACCCCGCCGGCAATTTGCTTATGCAAGACAGGCCGGGCCCGGACATCGTGGCGGGTAATCGCCTGATGATCCAAGGCGATCACCATTACGACTATGACGCTTTTGGAAATCTAATAAGAGAACGGCGTGGCAAGGGCCAGCAACTCGTCACCGAGTACCGCTACGACTGCCAGCACCGGCTGATCGGCGTCACCCAACCCAACGGCCAAACCGCAAGCTATCGCTATGACCCGTTTGGTCGGCGCATCAGCAAAACCCTCGAAGAGAAAACCACAGAGTTCTTCTGGCAAGGCGATAAGCTGATCGCCGAACACCATGCCGATCACCATCGCAGCTACCTCTACGAACCCGACAGCTTCCGTCCGTTGGCACTGCTGGAAGGCTTCGGGCCGGAAGAGACCAAGCCCTACCACTACCAACTCGACCACCTCGGCACACCGCAGGAACTTACAACGCCCGACGGCGACATCGTCTGGTCCGCCCACTACCGCGCCTACGGCGAAATCAGCCGCCTCGACGTCGGCAAAGTCGACAATCCGCTGCGCTTCCAAGGCCAGTACTACGACCAGGAAAGCGGCCTGCACTACAACCGCCATCGCTACTACAATCCAGATATTGGTCGCTACCTGACGCCCGATCCGGTGAAGCTGGCGGGTGGGATCAATGGGTACCAGTATGTGCCCAGTCCTACAGGATGGATTGATCCCCTGGGACTGAACGCGAATTGTCCCGGCCTAGGCAAGAAAAAACCGACCTGCTCTTTGCCTGCTGAACCGGATATACCTGATCACTCTCGCAAAGGTGCGTTTAGGCAAGCAAAAAGGGACGCCAATATACCGATGACCCAAAATCCTGATGTGATGAAAAATCCGAAGTCAGGAAGGACGAAACAGTACAAAATAGAAAAAATGACTGATTTGAATGATGAACACATATTAGATGAGAGTGGTAGACCCATATACTCAAGGGTGTATCAATTCACGAGAGCAGACGGCTCTAAGGTTCTTATTCAGGACCATTCTGCCGGGCATAAATTTGGCAGGGCGGACGGTATAGGAGACCAAAAAGCGCACTTCAATTTGCGACCTATTGCAAAGCCTCGAAACGGAACCGTAGACGGCGGCAGGGATCATTACAACTTTAGGAAAAACTGATGAAGTATTGGAATGAATTAGATCAAAATATTTTTTTTGAAAAGATTTTTAGCATGCCCATAGAAATTGGAAAAATCGCTCTTTTTTCTTTGCAAATAGAAAATGATCGACCTTCTGTGGGGTTAGGATTCGACATACCCGAGTTTCCAGATATTTTGCCAAAAAAATGGGAAGGAAAAGGCTACAACACCTGCAGAATGGGTATTGATTGTCATGGCATTCATGAATTAAAAATACACAACATTCCCGTTAGAGAAGTATTCTTTGTCGTTATCACTAAAGAAAATAATCATTTCCACTTTAAAGCGACCAACAAAAGCTCTTTAATTGAATTCAAGGCCAAATCCATTTCAATTTGCGATCCGAATGTATACATAAATGGACCAGATGATTATTTTTTCTAGATCTTAAAAATTCTGCATGCGCCCCTATGAACTCCATAGTTAGCCTTAATTCGTACCCTTGCCCATCTCAACCTAAACTCCCTCCAAGTTGTTTCAACGGACAGAGGATTCACCATCATGGGCAAACGTCACCCCAATCTCCCCGCCTGGCAATGGCGTCATTACCCACAAAACCATCAGCACCCGGCCAACCTGGCCTTGCACCTGATTGCCGTGCCGCTGTTCATCATCGGTTTCTTGTTGATCGTCTCCGGTGTGTTCAGCCTGAGCCTGGTCAGTGTTGCCATCGGCGTGATCGGGATCGTGGCGGGCCTGGCGTTGCAGCGTCATGGCCATAGCCTGGAAGCCCAGGCCAGTGAGCCGTTCAGCGACCGTAAGGACGCGGTGCAACGCCTGGTGGTCGAGCAGTTCGTGACGTTTCCGCGCTTTGTGCTCAGCGGTGGCTGGTGGCGCGCCTGGCGGCTGCGCCACCCGCGTTGAGCGTCAGGCGAAGACCACTACGGTCTGGCGACTGAGGGCGATCAATTCGCCGGTCGGGCTCCAGAGCGCGGCGGCGGCGTGGCCATAGCCGTCGCGGGCGTGTTCGATGTTGACGTGGTATTGGCACCAGTCAAGGGTGGTCAGGTCGTGCAGTGGCTGGACCAACTCGATGGTCCAGGTCAGGGTGCTGCCCGGCGCTGGCTTATTGAGGTGCGGGAGCAACGCCGGGGGCCAGGCATCGACCAGTGCGAGGATATGCGCCTCGGTCAGCGGCTCTTCCTTCACATCCCCACGCAAACGCACCCACCCGCCCATTTCACGGGATTTATTGCCGGTAAACGGCAGGCCGCCGACGCTCCAGCGCATTGCCAGGTGTCGCATGAATTCGGGGGTGACGCCCTTGATATACGGCAGTTCCTGGCATTCATTCCAATGTTTGAACACCGGTGGCGGCTCGCTCGCCACGTCGATTTCCGACTGGCGGGCCGCACCGAAACTGGCCTGGACCAGGGTCGCCACTTCACCGTTCTGCACCACACGACCCAGCAATTGGCTGACGGCCTTGCCCTCGCGCAATACTTCAACTTCATAACTGGCCGGCACATCCGGCGCTACCGGGCCGACGAAGGTGATCGCCAGTGAGCGCAGCGGCCGGTCGTCCGGCACTTGCGCCCGCAAGGCCTCGTACTGCAAGGCGGCGACCAGACCACCAAACGTGGCGCGGCCCTGGGCCCATTCGGCGGGAATGGTGACATCCAGCGGATGGCTGCGAGCAGCGTCGAGCAAATCACTAAAGCGCATGGCGACCTCACATCAAGCAAATGATGAGGGGATCTTAACCATCCACCCCGCCAGGTACAGCGCCTATTCCGGCCAAAAGCCGGACCGGTTCAGAAACAATGGGCGCTGAGCTTGTCGAGCACACGGTCCGCCCGTGCCTCGGCCTTGACCATGCCGGCACGCCAGGTCGCAACGCAGGGCTGCAAGTCCGCCTGGTGCTCGGCCTGGAGCAGCCATTGCCAGCAATCATGCCAATCACCCAGAGCACCCTGCGCTTTTTTCAAACCGGCCACGGCGTTGGCCGGCAGCTTGTCCAATTCGGGATACGCTTCGGCCGCATAGCGCACACGCTTGATCAGCAAGCGCAAACGGTGGCGATCATGTTCTGGATCCTTGAGCGCGTGCTCAAGGGTTTTCCATTGCTTGGCCAGGCGTTTCTGGATGCGTGAGCGCAGGCCCTTGAGCAATTTCTGGTGTTGGGAGGCACGGATAAAGCGTGGAAACGCATCAAGGATCTGCAGCAGGTGGGCAAGCTCCGGGCTCTGCGCCACCTGGCGATAGGCCTCAGGCTGCAGGCGCAGACGACGCTCAGCTGCCTGCTGGTGCCCGTGCTGTTGCAAGTACGCCGCCAGCACTTCACGGTCACGCAGTGGGGTGGTCAATTGGCCGACCGTGCGGGCAGCGGATTCAAGCTGTTCGACACCCGGCAACCCGCGCAAGGGCCGCAACAGGCTGCGCAGGCGGCGCACCGTGGTGCGCAGATCATGCAAGGCTTCATCGTCGGTGACGGCAGCAAGACGAGCCTGGCAGCTCAGCAACCCTACTTCCAGGCCAATGACCTGAGCAACTAACTGATTGACCAGCGCTGACATCCTGCCCTCCCTTTGCGATGAAAAATGCTATGCGTGGCTGATCAACGCCCGGCGCGTGACTCACGAATATAGAAGCGCGCCTTCTCGGCCTTGTTGGAGCAGCCTTCGAACGCTTCGAATTGCTGCTGGGTCTTGGCCCCTGTCAACAGCGACAACGCCTTGGAGTAGCTGACGGTGCCGGCGAAGCCCTCGGCCTTGGCCAGGTCCAGTTCTTTCCAGGCGGCATCCAACTGCGACCCGCAGCTGTCGCGATACGCGGTCTTCCCGGCACAGCCCGCCAAGGCCAACAGGATCACAGGTACACACATCCAGGCTTTCATTGATGACACCTCAAAATATACAAAATCTGTCGTAGCCTGTAGACGTTGCCTACAGGGAAAAGTGCCTTGTCCCTAGCCTGAAATCAGTAGTACCTATTGCCAGAGCATACCCGAGCCTCGTAGCGATTCTGGAAAAATATTCTCAGGGCTCACCAAGGATTGAAGCGGCCCCCTGGATGGGTGCATTGTGGGCACCTGTTTTGCGAAGGGTCTGGTCATGAAAAAACGTGTTGCCTTGGTGTTGGGCTCCGGCGGGGCCAGGGGCTACGCCCATATCGGCGTGATCGAAGAAATCGAACGACGCGGCTACGACATCGCCTGTATTGCCGGCTGCTCGATGGGCGCCGTGGTCGGCGGAATCTATGCCGCCGGCAAGCTGGACGAGTATCGAAACTGGATCGAAAGCCTGGATTACCTCGACGTATTGCGCCTGGTGGATGTGAGCTTTCGCCTGGGCGCGATTCGCGGTGAAAAGGTGTTCGGGCAGATCCGCAAGATCGTCGGCGAAATCAATATCGAAGACCTGCGCATCCCCTACACCGCCGTGGCCACCGACCTCACCAACCAGCAGGAAATCTGGTTCCAGGAAGGTTGCCTGCACCAGGCCATGCGCGCCTCGGCAGCGATCCCCAGCCTGTTCACGCCGGTGATGCAAGGCAACCGCATGCTGGTGGACGGTGGTTTGCTCAACCCGTTGCCTATCGTGCCGGTGGTGTCGAGCCATTGCGACCTGATCATTGCGGTCAACCTCAACGCCACCAACCAGAAGCACTATCACCTGCCGGTGATCCAGCGCCCGCCGGCATTCAAAAGCCGCTTCAACAGCCTGGCCAAATCATTGGGCTCGCACCTGCCGTTTCGGCGTAAACAGGCCGAGCAACTGATGAAGCTCGAGCAGGAAGCCTTGCAGGCCCAGGCCGCCGAGATCAATCCATGGCTGGACTCGGCCGAGCCCGAATCCCAGCAACCCGCCGCCGCCCCGGAAAAAGCCGGCGCGCCGAAGTCGGCCACGGGCTCGTTCATCATCGACAATGTCGGGCCAGCCTCACTGCTGGACCTGATCAACCAGAGTTTCGAAGTGATGCAAACGTCATTGGCACAATACAAAATCGCCGGTTACCCGCCGGATGTGCTGATCAACGTGCCAAAGCGAGTGTGCCGTTTTTTCGAGTTCTACAAGGCGCCGGAGTTGATCGCGCTGGGGCGGGAAATTGCCAGCGATACGCTGGATCGGTATGAGAGTGAGCAGGCCTGAAACTCCGACTGTTATGGATGCCCTCATCGGGAACGTTGTAGGCCGTAGCAGCCAACGGTACCACGATGCGAAGCGAGTCGCTCTTGATCTTGATCTGCTTTTGATCTCAGGCGCCCCGTTAAACCACGCTGGCCGAACGCAGGCTTGAATCCGTGGGTAACCCGGCAGGACGCCGGGTTAGCCGCACTGGGCCAGGGATGGCCCATTGCGGCGGCCCACGGATTCAAGCCGGAGAGAGGGCACACCGAGCATGAGCGAGGTGCCGAGTGGTGGGGCAAGAGCCCTTTGGTTACTTTGGGGCTTTTCCAAAGTGACCCGCCGTCAGGGCGGAACCCTAAGTGGCCGTTACCTAAATAATGGATATGTACTCGGCCCAATCCAACATCCCGGCCAGCCCAGAGGCCGCCATCGGGGGCAAGTCGAATCGTCGCACCGCCCCTCCCACATTTTGATCTGTGAATACATTCAAAGTGTGTGAGGCCGCTTCAGGCCCCGGCAAACTCAAGCACCCAGCAACCGATACCCCACCCCCACCTCAGTCACGATAAACCTCGGCTGCATCGGGTCATCCGCCAGCTTCTGGCGCAAATGCCCCACCACAATGCGCAGGTAGTGGCTGTCTTCGGTGTGGGTCGGCCCCCAGATGTTCTTGAGCAATTGCTGCTGGGTAATCACCCGCCCCGCATGCCGCGCCAGTTGCGCCAGCACCGCGTACTCCTTGCGGGTCAGTGCCACTTCGACGCCGTCGAGCAGAACACGGCGGTAGGCCAGGTCCACCGTCAGCGGGCCGAAACTCAACGCAGCCTCCTGAGTTTCCCCAGCCGGAGCCTGGCGCAATAAGGCGCGCACACGGGCGAGGAATTCCTGGATACCGAAGGGCTTGGTCACGTAGTCATTGGCACCACCGTCAAGGGCTTGGACCTTCTGCGCTTCGCTGGCCCGCACCGAGAGCACCAATACCGGCACCGTCGACCACTCGCGAAACTCGCGCAGCACCTGCTGGCCGTCCATATCGGGCAGGCCCAGGTCAAGGACGAGCAAGTCCGGTTTGCTCAACGCCGCCTGAGCAAGGCCTTCGTTGCCGCTACCGGCTTCGATCACCTTATAGCCTTGGGAGGCCAGGCTGATGCGCAGGAATTTGCGGATCTGCGGTTCGTCATCAATGACGAGAATCGTCGAGGTCTGGCTCATGGTGTCTCAGTTAAAATCAATTAAAAACCAACCCATGCAGGAGCGAGCTTGCTCGCAAAAAACCTCTAGGCGCCGCGTACATTCAGGAAGCCATCTTTATCGTTAACGACCTTCGCGAGCAAGCTCGCTCCTACAGGTTTTGCTCCAGGGCAGGTTGTGTAGGCAATGGCAGGAACAAGGTAATACAGGTGCCCCGCCCTTCAATACCGTCGGCCACACTGATGTGCCCACCGTGCGCGCCGACCATGCCCTGGCAGATCGCCAACCCCAGGCCGGTGCCCTGCCCGCCGCGATCACCGCGCGCAGCGGTGTAGAACATATCGAAGATTTTTGCCCGTTCGTCCTCCGGAATTCCCGGCCCCTCATCGGCTACGGCAAAAAACACCTGGCCGTCCGACACACCGGCGCTCAACTGCAAGCGGCCCTGGGGCGGCGAAAAGCGCGCGGCGTTTTCCATGACATTGACCAGGGCCTGCTCGATCAACGCCGCATGCACATAGAGCAAGGGCAAGTCCGGCGGCACATCAGTGTCGACCTGCAAAGGCGCCAGCACGGCGCGAAGGCGGCCAAGGGCACTGCCGACGATATCCCCGGGCGACACCCAATCGCGCGCCAGCTTCAGCGCACCGTGGCCCAGGCGGGTCATGTCCAGCAGGTTCTGGATATAGCGGTCGAGGCGCTCGGCTTCATCACGGGTACCTTCGAGCAATTCGCGACGGTCCTCCAAGGGGATCGCCTCACCCAGCGCCAGCAGGCTGTCGATACTGCCGCGCATGGAGGTCAGCGGCGTACGCAAATCATGGGAGACGGAGGCGAGCAAGGCGCTGCGCAGTTGTTCGGTCTCACCGTGCAAACGCGCGGACTCCAATTCCTGCGCCAGCTGCGCACGCGCCAACGCCTGGGCCAACGGCTGGCTCAAGGCCGTGAGCAGGCGACGGCGTTGGCCACTCAACTCCATGCCGGCTTTCGCGCTGACGCCCAGCAAGCCCAGGGGGCCCTCTTCACCCGACAACGGCCACCACCACCAGCGTCCAAACGGCAAGGTGCCGGTGCCCATGCCTGCCGGTTGGTCGTGCTGCCAGGCCCAGTCGGCGGCGGCACGCTCGGCCTCGGTGAGGGTCAGCGGGCCACCAGTCTCGATCCTCCAACCGTCCTGGCCGTCGCGATTGACCAGGCACAGATCCAACTCATTCCAGCCTTGCAGGTGATGAGCCGCTGCACTGATGACCGCCTGGCGGTCCGTGGCGGCGGTGAGCTTGCGGGACAGGTCGAGCAGCTCGCTGGTTTCTTCCTGGGTATCGCGCAGCGCCTGTAATTGCCGACGCTGGCGTGCGGCCAGGTTGCCGGTGAGCGCCGCCATCAACAGGAAAAACAACAGCGTCAGGACGTCCTCTTCACGCTGGATCGCGAAGGAGAAATTCGGTGGGATAAACAGAAAGTCGTAGGTCATGAACGACAACGCCGCACACACCAGCGAAGGCCCCAGGCTGCTGCGCACCGCCACCAGCAGCACCGCAGCGAGGAACACCAGCGAGATATTCGGCAACGGCAAGAGGCTGGACACGCCCGATGCCAGGCCGGCGGCAACCAGGGTGGCCACCACGGCCAGGGCATAATCGAACCAGCGCAGCCCACGCACATCCGGCAAGCGCGGCGCTGCTGGCCTATCGTCGCTGTCGAGCACGTTGATTTCCAGCCCCCGCGCATCGCGCAGCAAGCGTGCGGCAAGGCCACCGCCGAACAGACGCCGACGCCAGCGCATGCGCGACTGCCCCACCAATACCAGACTGGCGCGGCGCTCGGCGGCATGCTGGATCAACGTCCTGGCCACCTCGCCGGCCCGCAGCAACACCACCTCACCGCCCAGGCGTTCAGCCAGTTGCTGGGCATTCTGCAGGCGCAGCCGTGACTGTTCATCCCGCGCGCGGCCGTTGTCGACATGCACCAGGCTCCACGGCAAATGCCGCCGCTGGGCGACACGGCTGGCATGGCGCACCAGGCGTTCGGCTTGCGCATCGCCATCGACCCCCACCAGCAGGCGACCCCGCACCGCCGGCGCCGCTTGGCCGAGCTGGCGATATCCCTGGGCCAGATCGTCGTCGACATGGGCGGCAGCGGTCTGCATGGCCAGCTCGCGCAGGGCCATCAAGTTGGTCTGGGTGAAAAACGCATCGATGGCCGCACGCGCCTGTTCCGGCACATACACCTTGCCGTCGCGCAGGCGCTCGAGCAATTCGCGGGATGGCAGGTCGATCAGCAGCAGTTCGTCGGCCTCCTGCAGCACCCAGTCCGGCAGGGTTTCACGCACCTGCACGCCGGTGATGCCACGCACCTGGTCGTTGAGACTTTCCAGGTGCTGGACGTTGACCGTGGTGAACACGTTGATGCCGGCTGCGAGCAGTTCCTGGATGTCCTGCCAGCGCTTTTCATGACGGCTGCCGGGAGCGTTGCTATGGGCCAGTTCATCGACCAGCACCAGCTTGGGCCGGGCCGCGAGCAGGCCGTCGAGGTCCATTTCTTCAAGCATTACGCCCCGGTATTCGCTGCGCAACAACGGCTGTTGCGGCAAACCGCTGAGCAAGGCTTCGGTCTCGGCGCGGCCGTGGGTCTCGACCACCCCGGCGATCAGAGCCACACCCTGGCGCAGTTGAGTATGGGCAGCCTGGAGCATGGCGTAGGTCTTGCCTACACCGGGCGCGGCGCCAAGGAAAACTTTGAGCCGGCCACGGCCGTTGCGGGGCAGATCGGCTAGCAGGGCATCGGCGCGGCCGGAGTCGCTCATGCGCGGGGGTTCCTCAGGTGTTCAAAGTAGTCAGGTTCAATGAAGATCAAATGTGGGAGGGGGCTTGCTCCCGATAGCGGTGTGTCAGTAACAGCTATTTCAACTGAACCAGCGCTATCGGGAGCAAGCCCCCTCCCACAGGGGTCAGAGTGTTTCCAGGGCCATGTTCAGCGCCAGCACGTTGACTACGGGCGGGCCTACCAACGGGCTTTCGATGTGTTCATCCAACAGCCGCTGCAAGGTCGACACCGGTACATTTCGTGCGGCCGCCACTCGCGCCAGTTGATAGGCAATTGCCTCGGGTGGCAAGTGTGGATCGAGCCCGCTGCCGGAGGTCGTCAGCGAGGCCAACGGTACCGGCCCCTGGCCTGGCACCTGTTGTTTAGTCGCGTCGTCAAAGATACGCGCGGCCAGTGCGGGGTTGCTCGGGCCAAGGTTGCTGGCACTGCTGGAAACCGTTGCGAACGCGCCGGCCGAAGGGCGTGGGTGGAACCAGCCGTCGCCGCTGAAATCCTGGGCGATCAGGCTGGAGCCGCGCACCTTGCCGCTGGCATCGCGCACCAGGCTGCCATTGGCCTGGTCCGCAAAGGCTACTTGCGCGACGCCGGTCACCACCAGCGGGTAGGCGACGCCGGTGATCAGGGTCATGAGTACCAGCAGGCTCAGGGCTGGGCGGATGATGTTGGACATTTCAGACTCCTCGGTGCAGTGATGCGGTGGGACGCGGAGCGTCCGGGGCGGCATTCCCACGCTGAGCGTGGGAATGATCAGGCTCAAACCAGGTGCAGCGCCGTCAGCAGCATGTCGATCGCCTTGATGCCCACAAAGGGCACCAGCAGCCCACCCAGGCCGTAGATCAGCAGGTTGCGGCGCAACAGCGCGGCCGCGCTCGCGGCTTGCACGCGCACACCGCGCAGGGCCAGGGGAATCAGCACCACGATGATCAGCGCGTTGAACACGATGGCCGACAGGATCGCACTCTGCGGGCTCTGCAAGTGCATGACATTGAGCACGCCCAGTTGCGGATAGATCGAGGCAAACAGCGCCGGCAGGATCGCGAAGTACTTGGCCACGTCGTTGGCGATGGAAAAGGTGGTCAGCGCACCCCGGGTCACCAGCAACTCCTTGCCGATCTGCACCACGTCCAGCAGCTTGGTCGGATCGCTGTCGAGGTCGACCATGTTCGCGGCTTCCCGCGCAGCCTGGGTACCGTCGTTCATCGCCATGCCGACATCGGCCTGGGCCAGTGCCGGGGCGTCGTTGGCGCCGTCGCCGCACATGGCGACCAGACGGCCGTCGTTCTGTTCATGGCGGATACGCGCCAGTTTCTTCTCAGGCGTGGCTTCAGCCAGTACATCATCCACGCCGGCTTCAGCGGCAATCGCGGCGGCGGTCAGCGGGTTATCGCCGGTGACCATCACGGTACGAATGCCCAACTTGCGCAGCTCGGCGAAACGCTCGCGGATACCGGGCTTGACCACGTCTTTGAGATGGATCGCACCGAGTAACTTGCCATCGGCGCACACCAGCAACGGCGTGCCGCCACTCTGCGCGATCTTGTCGATTTCCCGCGACAGCGCAGGTAACAGGTCGCTACGTTGCTGGCCGATAAACGCCAGCAGCGAATCCACCGCACCCTTGCGAAAGACGCGGCCCTGGTAATCGACACCGGATAAGCGGGTTTCCGCGCTGAACGGTACGGCGATCAGTTGCTCCAGCGTCGGCTCGGCCTGGGGGTGCAAGGCGCGCAGGTATTCGACGATGGACTTGCCTTCCGCCGTGTCATCGGCCAGGGAGGCGAACAACGCGCCTTCAGCCACTTCCCGACCACTGACACCGGGCGCCGCAACCACGGCGGTGCAACGACGGTTACCGAAGGTGATGGTGCCGGTCTTGTCCAGCAGCAACACGTGCACATCCCCTGCCGCTTCCACCGCGCGACCGGACTTGGCGATCACGTTCAACCGCACCAGACGGTCCATGCCCGCAATGCCGATGGCCGAGAGCAAGCCGCCAATGGTCGTGGGAATCAGCGTCACCAGCAGTGCGACGAGGAACACCAGGGGCAGGCTGCCATTGGCGAAGTGAGCGAACGGCTGCAGGGTAACCACCACCAGCAGGAAGATCAGGGTGAGGCCGATCAGCAGGATATCCAGTGCAACTTCGTTGGGGGTTTTCTGGCGTTTGGCGCCTTCCACCAGCGCGATCATGCGGTCCAGGGTCGACTCGCCGGGGTTGGCGGTGATGCGGACCAGCAGCCAGTCCGATACCAGTCGAGTGTTACCGGTGACGGCCGAGCGGTCGCCGCCGGACTCGCGGATCACCGGGGCGGACTCGCCGGTAATCGCTGCTTCGTTGACCGCGGCGATGCCTTCGATCACTTCGCCGTCGCCAGGAATCATTTCGCCTGCCGCGACGCGCACCACATCACCTTTGCGCAGGCTGGTGGCCGGTACCACCTTGAAGCTGCCGTCGGCCTCCTTGCGGCGCGCGCTCAGGCCCTCACTGCCGGCCTTGAGGCTGTCGGCGCGGGCCTTGCCACGGCCTTCGGCCAAGGCTTCAGCGAAGTTGGCGAACAACACGGTGAACCACAGCCACACCGCGATTTGCACGGCCACGAAAGTCGGCACGCTGGTATCGGGCACAAAGCACAGCACGGTGGTCAGAATGGCGGTCAGCTCGACCACCAGCATCACGGGCGAACGTTGCAATTGACGGGGGTCCAGCTTGACGAACGCCTGGACCAGCGCCGGGCGCCACAACGCAGAGATCGCGGTTTTGGCGGGCTCCTGAGTGCGCGCGGGGGCAGCATTTTTTACAGACATGTTCATTCTCATATCCCCTTGACTTAGAAGCCCATGCTCAGGTGTTCAGCAATCGGGCCCAGCGCCAGTGTCGGCAGAAACGTCAGGCCGCCCACCAGCAAGATGGTCACGGTCAACAGCGTCACGAACAACGGGCCGTGGGTCGGAAAACTGTTCTGGCCAATCGGTGCGGTCTTCTTCATCGCCAGGCTACCGGCGAGGGCCAGGACCGGGAGGATGTAACCGAACCGGCCGATCAACATGCCCAGCCCGAGCATCAGGTTGTGAAACGCGGTGTTGCCGCTGAAACCACCGAACGCCGAACCGTTGTTGGCACTGGCCGAGGTGTAGGCGTAGAGCAACTGGCTGAAGCCATGAGGGCCAGGGTTGCTGATGGCTCCGGCCGGGCCGGGCAGGCTGGCAGCGATGGCACCCAGCACGAGCACACCCACCGGCATGACCAGCAGGGTCACTACGAGCAATTGCACTTCCTTGGCCTGAAGCTTCTTGCCCAGGTATTCCGGGGTGCGGCCGATCATCAGGCCGGCGAGGAACACCGCGATCAACACATTGAGCAACATGCCGTACAGACCGGCACCGACGCCGCCGAAAATCACTTCGCCAACCATCATGTTGACCAGCGCCACCATGCCGCTCAGAGGGTTGAGGCTGTCCTGCATGCCGTTGACCGATCCGTTGGAGGCCGCAGTGGTCGTCACCGACCAGAGCACCGTGCCGGTGGTGCCGAAGCGTGTTTCCTTGCCTTCCAGCGGCGCGGTGTGTTCCACGGCCGGGTTATTCAGGGTCGGATTGGGCTGGTACTCGGACCACAGCGACGTCGCGCCGCCAATCAGGAACAAGGCCAGCATGCACGCGAGAATCGCGCGGCTCTGACGCAGGTCTTTGACGTAGTGACCGAAGGTGAACACCAGGGCAACCGGGATCAGGATGATCGACGCCACTTCGAAGAGGTTGGCCCAGGCCGTCGGGTCTTCGAACGGATGCGCCGAGTTCACCCCAAAGAAGCCGCCGCCATTGGTGCCCAGTTGCTTGATCGCAATCTGGCTGGCTGCAGGGCCCAGGGGAATGACTTGATCCACACCCTGCATCGTCACGGCATCAACGTAATGGGCGAACGTCTGCGGCACACCCTGCCACACCAGGAACAGCGCCAGCACCAGGCACAGCGGCAGCAAACCGTAGAGCGTGGCGCGGGTCATGTCGACCCAGAAATTCCCCAGAGTCGCGGTGGATTTGCGACCGATCCCACGACAAAGCGCGACAAGCACTGCCAGGCCGGTCGCGGCGCTGACGAAGTTCTGCACGGTGAGGCCGACCATCTGGCTGAGGTAGCTCAGGGAGGCTTCGCCGCTGTAGTTCTGCCAGTTGGTATTGGTCATGAAACTGACCGCGGTGTTGAACGCCAGCGTCCATTCCTGGCCCGGCAATTTCTGCGGGTTGAGTGGGAGATAGTCCTGAAACAACAGGATGGCGAACAACAGCAGGAAGCCCGCCAGGTTGAACGCGAGCAAGGCCAGCATGTACTTCTGCCAGCTTTGCTCTTGTTGATCGTCCACACCCGCCAGGCGATAACAGGCTTTCTCGACAGGCTCCAGCACCGGCGTCAGCCACGTGCGCTGGCCTTCCATCACCTTGTAATAGAACCGCCCCAGAAACGGTGCCGGCACCAGTACCACGGCGAAGAAGGCGATGATCAGCCAATAGTCATAACTGTGCATAGCCCGCTCCTAGTTCCGATCCGCGCGTAACAGCGCAACCAGCAGATAAATGAACAGCGCCACGGCCAATAGCAGTGACACCCCGTCCAGAACGCTCATGGAAGTTTCTCCGTTTAACGGCGAGTGCCGCGTGTGGGGCAATTGTCCGCAGGAGGGGTGTAAAGGAACGAGAGCGAGGCGGGGCGCGGGGCGTAAAGATGGCGTAAAGAATGGCTTTATGCGCGGTTTACAGGGGGGTTGCAGTGGCTGGCTGGGCCTCATCGGGGCATAGGTATCTACACAATTTTGGTGCGACACCGCACCTGTGGCGAGGGAGCTAACGCGTATCTTCCTGACGCTCGGAGGTCCAAATGTGGGAGGGGCGGTGCGACGATTCGACTTGCCCCTGATGGCGGCCTCTGGGCCGACCAAGATGGTGGATTGGGTTGAGTACATATCCGTTTCTGCGGTAACGGCTACTTAGGGTTCCGCCCTTACGGCGGCTCACTTTTGAAAAGCGCAAAAGTAAGCAAAACGCTCTT
>NZ_CVTX01000134.1:0-88889 GCF_900005715.1 Pseudomonas sp. 34 E 7 | reverse complement strand
CCCGGCGTCCTGCCGGGTTACCCACGGATTCAAGCCTGCGTTCGGCCAGCGTGGTTTAACGGGGCGCCTAGGATCAAAAGCCAGATCAAGAGCGGCTCGCTTCGCATCGTGGTTACGGGTGAGCGATACAGAGTTGTGTAGATACCTATGTTCATCGCGGGCAAGCCCACTCCCATACTGGAATGCGGTCCACTGTGGGAGCCGGGCTTGCCCGCGATGGCGGCAGTCCAGGCAGGGCTGCACCTGCCTGGTGCAATGATGAGAATTTTCAAACGCCAAACCATCTTCCACACGACAGTTGCATCGCTTTACGACAATGATTCTCAGGCTGGCATGCCCACTGCAACACCCTGAATCATTCCAACCGTTCAGGGAACTCCTCACAATGAACACACAACTCAAACCCACCTTGGGCACCCTGCATCTATGGGGCATCGCTGTCGGGCTGGTGATTTCCGGCGAGTACTTCGGCTGGAGCTATGGCTGGGGTGTGGCCGGCACACTGGGATTTCTGGTGACCTCATTGATGGTCGCCGCGATGTACACCTGCTTCATCTTCAGCTTCACCGAACTGACCACGGCGATTCCCCATGCCGGCGGCCCCTTTGCCTACAGCCGCCGCGCCTTCGGTGAAAAAGGCGGCTTGATCGCCGGCCTGGCAACCCTGATCGAATTTGTCTTCGCGCCACCCGCGATCGCCCTGGCCATCGGCGCCTACCTCAACGTGCAGTTTCCAGCGCTGGACCCGAAACACGCCGCCGTCGGCGCCTACATCGTGTTCATGGGCCTGAACATCCTCGGCGTGAAACTCGCCGCCACCTTCGAACTGGTGGTCTGCGTGCTCGCCGTCGCCGAGCTGCTGGTGTTCATGGGCGTCGTTGCCCCGGCGTTCAGCTTCAGCAACTTCGCCCTGAACGGCTGGGCCGGCGCCGACACCTTCGGTGCCCCGGCGATTGCCGGCATGTTCGCCGCGATCCCCTTCGCCATCTGGTTCTTCCTCGCCATCGAAGGCGCGGCCATGGCCGCCGAAGAAGCGAAAGATCCCAAGCGTACCATTCCAAAAGCCTACATCAGCGGCATCCTCACCCTGGTAATCCTGGCCATGGGCGTGATGTTCTTCGCGGGCGGCGTGGGCGACTGGCGCACCCTGTCAAACATCAACGACCCGCTGCCCCAGGCCATGAAAACCGTGGTGGGCGAAAGCTCCGGCTGGTTGCACATGCTCGTTTGGATCGGCCTGTTCGGCCTGGTGGCAAGTTTCCACGGCATCATCCTCGGCTACTCGCGCCAGTTCTTCGCCCTGGCGCGCGCCGGTTACCTGCCGCCCTTCCTGGCCAAACTGTCGCGATTTCAGACACCTCACCGCGCCATCATCGCCGGCGGCGTGGTCGGCATCGCGGCCATCTACAGCGACGGCCTGATCAACCTTGGCGGCATGACCCTGACCGCCGCGATGATCACCATGGCGGTGTTCGGCGCCATCGTCATGTACATCATGAGCATGCTCAGCCTGTTCAAATTGCGCAAAACCGAACCGCTGCTGGAGCGGACTTTCCGCGCACCGGGCTACCCCATCGTACCGGGCATCGCGCTGGTACTGGCCGTGGTGTGCCTGGTGGCGATGGCCTGGTTCAATACACTGATCGGGCTGATCTTCCTTGGCTTCATGGCCGTGGGCTTCATCTACTTCCAACTGACCGCCCAAGACCGCGCCGATGCGCCGGCAGATGCAATGTTGACCGGGCTATAAGACTCGTGAGGCAGAACGGGCCTACACTGAACTACTCAGAACGCCCGTAACTCAAAGCAGTTATTACCGTGGGAGAATTCTCCCCCGGCAACCTGCCTCAAGGAGAGCCTTATGCCGTGGTATGCGTGGTTGATTATGGTAGTTGCGATCGGATCGATCGTCGGTGGATTGATGATGCTGCGCGACAGCGCCAACAAAGTGGAACTCACCGACGAACAACGCAAACGCGTGGCCGAGCACAATGCGCAGGCGGATGCCAAGGATGCCCAGGATCGTTGAGCCCTGGGGTTACTCCCAAGCCGCCTTGGCAATCTGCAACCCGTGCTGCCCTTTATAGGCAGCACGCTCGGGCTGACTCCAGCCTTCAAGCAACCCCTCCTCCAATTGGTAGATTTCTACCCCCAACGGACGACACACCGTCAACGGGTCCTGCGCGTCCGGCCCCCACATCGGCAGCGACAAATCCCCACCCGGACACGTCGACAGCGCGCACAGCAAATCAATCTCGGCAAAAAACTCCAGGTAATCGCCCTTCTGTGCCGGACAGGCTTTCATAAAGTACATGTCATCGTGATTGAGTCCGGTGCACTGGAAAATATTCAGCACGTCGTGCACATCGAATTCCGTCAGACCGTGGGGCAATACCGCGCGAGTCAGGTTCGAATGGCAATGATGATGAAAGTCCTCCCCGGTGAGCATACGGTTCACATAAGGATCGCAGCGCGTGCCAAGCAAATCATGCAGGCGCCCGCCATGTTCATCGATGCCGTAGCCTGCCAGGCTGTCATCGGTAATGGTGACCAGTGGCCGCAGGAACGGAAGGTTCGACCACAAACGGTCGTGGGTGCTGACATGGGCACCTTGAAGTTGCCGGGTGCGAGCTGCCCAGAGGCGCTCGCGCGGATCATTGGCGTTCCACACGTTGAAATCCCCCACTTGCGGGCCCACCGGAGTGGTCACGCGGAAGACATGCCCGGCAGGGACTTTCCATGCCCTGCCCGTGCGGATAGGCACATCGAACTGTCCGACCAGCGTGCGTTGGTCCCGGCGATCCCGGATGCGCTCGTAGAACGCCGTATCCACCTGTAATGCCGAGCCTTTACTGACTTGGTAGGCGGCCGGATAGTCTTTGTACATGGGGCGATCCTCCATTAAAGGTGACTGTCGAACAATCGATAATCTTGAGCTAACCACATTTCATGCCAGGACTGGGCTGGAAACACCCAGGCTAAAAGGCCGATCAATGATCGGCCTTCCTGGCTACGTCCTTCAGTTGATAACCAACCTGTCGCGATTCTTCTCCAGCAGGGCCTTGCCAATACCCTTTACCTCCAGCAACTCATCCACCGCAGTGAAAGGGCCATTGCTTTCGCGAAAAGCAACGATCGCTTTCGCCTTGGCGGCGCCGATACCGAACAAATCGCGTCGCAGGGTTTCAGCATCGGCCGCGTTGAGGTTGACCTTGGCAGACTGCTCGGCTTTGATCATTTGCGCGGAGATGGGGGTTGGGACTTCAGGTTTGGCGGATGGGGCTGCGGTGGTGGCGACAGAGAGGCTGGCGAGGAAGGCAAAGACAAGGGAGGAAACGTAGGTGTTTTGCATCGGTGACGCTCCATGACATCGGTAAGAAAAAAGCAGCTTTTCCGAAGCTGCTTTTCTAACTTAGATGATGCGGGAGGAGAGTCAAAAATGAGTGGGTTACAAGGTATGTTAGGCTATTCCTCTAACGCAATACACCGTTGTCGACCCAGTTCTCGCAGAGGCTTTTGAAAAAACACATACGTTCCCCTCTCATTGAAATACTGTCGTATGTGTGCTACCCAGGCAGGCCGTCCGTCAAGTAAAATACACAAAAAAAGGAATCGTTTCTTTTTCATGAAACAATTGCATTTTGAGTCAACGGTAAATGGAGAAAAAATGAACGCGCCAAAAGACTACTTCGTGCACTCCCATGCATTGTGTGAATCCTCAACCATTGGTAAAGGCTCCAGGATTTGGGCATTTGCGCATATTTTACCCAGCGCCAAAGTTGGAGCGGACTGCAATATCTGCGACCACGTATTCATTGAGAATGATGTAACTATTGGAGATAGGGTAACGATTAAATGCGGAGTTCAAATCTGGGATGGAATTACGATTTCGGATGACGTATTCATCGGCCCCAACGTTACTTTTACCAATGACCTATATCCCAGAAGTAAAGTTTACCCTGAAAGTTTCGATCGGACTATTGTAAGAAAAGGCGCTTCCTTGGGCGCAAACTGCACCATCTTGCCCGGCTTAGAAATCGGTGAAAACGCAATGGTCGGCGCAGGGGCTGTAGTTACCCGATCAGTCCCAGCCAATACTACCGTTGTAGGCAATCCTGCAAAAATAGTAAACTCGCAAGTAAAAAGAAATGTTTAAATTTTAATCACATAAAATAATAAGCCGATCAATGATCGGCTTATTAAAGGAAGAAAACGACTGAAAACTTACCTATTTGAACATCGATATCTGTAATGCCAAATAACGCGGCAATCTATGGCTCCAATCGCCTCTGCTGGTAGATCCAATCAACAATTTCGCCATCCGGCGTATAACCACTGACCGTATCACGTAACAATTGACGGACTCGGTTGTAGTCATCTTGATCGATCGCTGCCAGCAATTCAGACAGTTTGGCCTTGAGGGCCTCCCACGGCAAATGATCCTCGTTGGCACTCATAATCATCGGGTGCTGTGTTGCCACTACATTGTCACCGATCAATAGTTCTTCGTACAGCTTTTCACCGGGGCGCAATCCGGAAAATTCGATAGCGATATCACCGTGAGGATTTTTGTCGGAGCGTACACTCAACCCTGACAAATGGATCATCTTTTCGGCCAGCTCGATGATCCTGACAGGCTCCCCCATATCCAACACGAACACATCACCTCCAAGCCCCATGGAACCAGCCTGTATGACCAATTGAGCCGCTTCTGGAATGGTCATGAAGTAACGCGTGATTTTCGGATGCGTAACCGTCAGGGGCCCGCCAGACTTTATCTGCTTGTGAAACAAGGGAATCACAGAGCCGGATGAACCCAATACATTACCAAATCTCACCATGGTGAAGCGGGTTTTATTCACATGGGAGACATTAGACTTATCACCAAACAAAACAGGCGCGAGTTCACCGCTCAAGGCTTGAAGCGTCAGCTCTGCAAGGCGCTTGGTGCTGCCCATGACATTGGTTGGACGCACCGCCTTATCTGTCGAGATTAGGACGAAGTTCGACACACCCGCTTGAAGTGCAGCCTGAGCGGTATTCAGTGTGCCGATCACATTATTCAACACACCTTCTGCAATATTGTGCTCGACAATCGGCACATGTTTATAAGCCGCTGCATGATAAACCGTATCAACACGCCAGGTTTTCATCACATCAAGCAACTTGGCCTGATCACGTACCGACCCCAGTATCGGCAGTAATTTGACCGGTAACGAATGACGAGTAATGCGCTGTTCCAACTCAGAAAGAATGCTGTAGAGATTGAACTCACTGTGCTCGAACAACAGCAGAGTCGTTGGCCGGAGGTCAAGGATTTGCCGGCACAGCTCAGAACCGATAGATCCCCCCGCTCCCGTCACAAGGACGGTTTGCCCCATAATGCAATGCTCGAGCAGTTCATCCTGCGCAGGTACCGAATCACGCCCCAGCAAGTCAGCAATATCAACTTCCTGAATATCGTCAACCTTGACCCGGCCACTGGCGAGGTCCATGAAACCGGGAACACTGCGAACATGGAGCGGAAAACCTTCCAAAAAGCCGAGAATCTCACGACGCCGCCCGCGGCTGGACGAAGGAATGGCCAAAAGAATCTCCTGAGCGCCCGTCACATCGATCATCCGTTGAATATGTTTAGGCTTATAGACTTGAAGGCCGGAAATGACACGATCCGAGATAGTAGTGTCGTCATCGATAAAAGCTACGGGGCGCATAAGGCGTCCCATACGCAGCGCGGCCACCAATTGATTACCTGCGGCGCCGGCACCATAAATGGCGACACGAGGAAGGCCGTCTTCACGACTGGTAAATGGCACATGCTGGGCAGCGGCGAACCAATCGCCCAAAAAGTATTGCCGCATGGTCAAACGCAAACCACCGACCATGATCAAGCTCAACCACCAGTAGTTAAAGATAATTGATCGGGGCACGACATTTTGATGATTGCTATACCAATAGACGACGACGCCCAGGATCAGCGATGAAAGGCTCACAGCCTTGATAATCGCTACCAGTGCGTCATTGCCAAAATAGCGCATGACGGCACGGTACATACCGAAGCGGATGAAAAGCGGAATAGCGACTACCGGTGCGGCTAAAAACAACCAAAGATGCATTTTGATAGGGTTGGTCATCTCGTCGATGCCGAGGCGAACAACGAATGCCATCCACAGTGCGAAGAACACCAAAATAACGTCCGCAACTACCTGTATCAATCGTTTTTGGTGACGAGGCAGTTTCAATAGCCAAGTGCGCAACCGGTTAATCATGATTCACCTACGGTCCTTGCGTTAGATCAAAATTCTTGTCGACCGCGCAATAAACGCAGAACAAAAAGCACTGTACGTTGCCTGTCCGAACAAGCTACTCATTGACGAACTCCATCGTACTAATGGGAAACGCCATCTCGCTTGAGTACCTTCAAAGCTGTCAAAAACAGGATTTTCAGATCGAAAAACAAACTCATATTTTTCGCATAATAGGCATCATAACTAACCTTGACAGGTATCGGCAACTCGTCCCGTCCATTCACCTGCGCCCAGCCCGTGAGGCCAGGCCTTACAAGGTGAACACCTTGCTCTGTGCGCAATGCAATAAGGTCAGCCTGGTTAAAAAGCGCCGGCCTGGGGCCCACAAAACTCATGTCGCCGGCGATGATGCTCCATAATTGAGGCAACTCATCCAGACTAGACTTCCTTAAGAAATTTCCAATGGGTGTCAGGTACTGCGCCGGATCTTGCAACAGATGCGTGGCCACCGCGGGGGTTCCAGTACGCATCGAGCGAAATTTCGGCATTTTGAATACTGTATTATTCGCACCCACACGATCAGACCAATAAAGAGCAGGACCTTTTGACGTCAATTTTACCGCAAGGGTAACAAGCACGATCGGGATCAATAGTATGAGCAGAGCAAAAAAGCTCAGTAATAGATCAAAAAAACGCTTCATTTCGGGACACCAACCTTTAAAATCAGAGCTATTTAGTTGAGTATTTAGTAAACATCGCGCAAAGCCTAGCGAGCGACAGAGATACTCTCTGAGCAATTGCCTTTTTACGCAAGATACAAGGATGTTCGATAAAGTGCCAGGACAGCACGGCGGGGACAAGCGCTAGCGGTAAAGCCACTAGAATCATGGCCACAGGCGATATCCCTTTACAGAGGTGGGCCAAAATCTCTTGAGTCGGAAATGCATAGATATAGAGGCCATAAGAATAATCCCCCAATTTATTAAATTGACGAGCAAACCATGGTGTATTGAAGGCCACCCAGAACACAGAGTAACTCCAAGCAACCACAAAGGCTTCAACAAAAACAGGGGACTTGAACAGCAAAAACGTAACTAACCAGCAAGCACCTAAAATACGATAATCCAACCAAATATTGGACCTATACGAATAAAGCAGCATGCCGATTATAAACGGAAAGCTCCACTGCACCCACATAAGCGTCTGAAACCCGGGATGAATGCCCTCACGCGCTAACAATATTTTAAACACAAAATAAAAAACAAAGTACACTACGAAAAACATTGACACCCGCGGCAAACTTTTCAGCAGCCCGACAACGCCCAACGTCAAAACCAGAGCGTACAATAAAACTTCATAATACAGCGTCCACAACGAACCATTAATACCTGGATAAGGATTATTTTGAAAAAGACCCGGCAGTTGAAATTGAATCGTTTTCAACTTTAAATTAGAGGTCACATAACTATAGACCTCACTTGATGAGAGGTAATCGCGCAGACTCATAGTCGCGAACAATGGCCCTACAACGAATGCACTCAACACCAGAACAACCAGGAGTGCTGGATATAATCTTAAAAATCTTGCAACGACGAAGTCAATCTTGCTTTTTGAACGTTGGTAACTCAGGGATATAAAAAACCCTGATATACAGAAAAAGGTAAATACACCTAAACCGCCAAGCGAAAAACCGAGCTGCGCCACAAGCGGCTCGACCTCAGCCGCACCACGCGAGAGCGGGTAAGCGTGGGAAACCAGAACGAAGAGCGCCGCAACCACGCGGATAAAATTAAAGTTATTATCCCGGGCTTGAAGCACCATGGCCAAATTAGCCATGGTGGGAGCCATGTCGTTTTTCCTGATAAGAACGAGCTGTAATAGCAAACGCCTCATCAATGCTAACAGGGGGAACCCAGCCTAAGAGCTCTCGTGTATCAGCAATATCGACTTGAAGCGAGCCACATAGACGTTGAAAGAAATCTCGCTTACCCACCGCAGAAGCAGCCAGCCCCAAAAGCCCCTGTGGAACCGAAAATATGCGAGACTTTTTGTTCATTGCCACAGCCAGCTTTTCTAGAATCTGCCCGATGGACAGGTCATTGCCGTCACTCACCAGAAATATACGATTTGCTGCCGTTGGGTGATGAATGCACAAACAAATCAAATCTATCAAGTTGTCAATGAATACCAAGCTCCTGCGGTTGTTGATCGACCGAAGTGGCAGAGGCAGCCCTTTATCTACGGCAGCTAACATCTTTTCAAAGTTTGCCTTTACACCTGGGCCATACACCAGGACAGGCCTGATGATTACTACGCTCATTGCGGTTTCCTTCGCCAACACCATCAACGCCTGCTCGGCCTCCAGCTTAGACACGCCATAATCATCGAGCGGAGCGGGGGCATCCGAAGGCTTGAACGCACGATTTCTATCAGTCTCTTCGCCATTGACCTTAACGGAGCTGATAAAAATAAAACGCTTCACACCGGCTTGCGCAGCTTGCCGAGCAAGATTAAGCGTCGCGTCCACATTCACTTCACGAAAAGCCTGCAGCGGGTTGCTATGGGTCTCGTTCATAATGTGGGCACGCCCAGCGGAGTGAATGACTACCTCCACCCCCTGTAGGAGCGCATCCCAATTATTGTCCCGAGACAATGTTGGGATCACGCAACTTTGTACACCCGGCAGCGTAATAGCAGCGTTCTTGCGTGTCACGCTGACAACCGGATACCTGGCCGCAGCCAAGGCCTGGAGCAATGGAAGCCCGACGAAACCAGTGCCTCCGGTAAGAAGAACCTTCGGCATTTGTGAAAGGGACGCACCACTCAAACCATCGGACATAATCAAGCCTTATCAGACGACAACAATTGTTTGAATAGCTTATCGTATTGAGACGATACCCCCTCCCAACGATATCGACGCACCGCAACTTCATGCATTTTTTCACTCAGGGCCGCACGTGCCGCCTCGTCGGCAAAAAGCATGGATGCGTGGGTTATAAGTGAATCACTGGAATCGAAGAACTTAGCGTTGTCCTCGGTAGAAGCCCGATTGAATGACACATCGAATGCAATAATGGGCAAGCTCAACCACATCGCTTCGACAAGGGAAGGATTAGTTCCACCGGCACTGTGTCCATGAATGTAAATAGTGGCATTGCTGCGCAAAGGGCTCAACTCATCACCGTTGTAGATAGGGTCTAGCAGATGGAGATTTTCCGCACTTGCGTACTTATCCTGAAGCGCCTTCCCATACTCACTCTGCTTCCAGTTTCCAACGATGACCAAAGGAAGACCACTGGCGTGGAAAGCTTCGACAACAATGTGGATATTATTTTCAGGCTCAATCCTGCATACAGAAAACGCATAAGGATTACGTAGAAAAGGATAGCGATCCTTATCGGATTCTGTTAATGCTCGTGCCTTGGCCTGATCGCCACCATAGGCAATAAGAGTACTTTCCCGCCCGTACTCATTACGGACATAATCCTGAAGAACCTGATTATCAGTGACCACTGCGTCAGAATATCTGACTGCAACAGCCTCTGAAAACTTCAAGAATTTTTTGGCCAAAGGTGACCATTTTGCGCGTTTCCATTCATAACCATCGATATTGACAACAATCTTCTTCTTGGTGAGCATTTTTATGAATGGAAGTGCGATGCACCCGGAGACACCTAAGATCACCAAAATATCATTCTTGCGATAGGCATGCAGCATGCTGACAATATCATAAGGGATACTTTGCACACCGTTAGCTTTTAACGGAATGTAGATCAAATCTGCGTTGCCATATTTCTTGGGTTGAGACGCATAGGACTTCGAGCTGCAATATACCGAAACCTCGTAGTCTCTATCCAGGTATGTCACCAGTTGCTCTGACAGCGTTTCCCACCCCCCGTATTGCGCTGGAAGACCGACCGTGCCTATGACTGCAAATTTAAATCCCATCAAACACCCCGAGCACACCACTTTCAAATTTTTCACTTGAGAAACTAAGTGACTTTACCTTCGCTGCCGCAGACAGGCGATAACAGACATCTGAGTTTTCTTTGAGGAATTCCAGTTTTGCAGCAATGTCTTCGACTCTGCCAGAGTCCATAAGATACCCTTCGCAGTCATCAGAAACCAGTTCAATAGGCCCCCCTGCCGGAGGTACGATACAGGGGACTCCAAATGAAAGGCCCTCGAGAATCGTCAAACCAAACGTTTCCACGCACTCAGGCGCTTTCGAAAGATTGAGTAAAATACTCGCTTGCTGGTAATAGGGCGTAACATCAGCACAGCTGAAGACAAGATTAATATTATCAGGCATTTGAGTACCCGAGAAAAACTCAGAGGCTTCAGCTTCCGTTGCGCCAAGGATCAAATTAAACTTGAAGCTTGAATCCGAACTCAACAAACGAGCAAGACGCACAAACTCATTGACGCCCTTATAGGCTTTCAAAGAGCAAATCATCAGCACGCAAAACGTCCCATGCGGCAAATGTTGATAAACATGACGAGTAGCAATGCGACTCATGTCTCGCGGGATTGAATTATAAACAACCTCGCTCCGGACATGGTGAAAGCCTTCCTCTCGAGCAAGAAAGCGAGATACAAATATATTACCACTTGAGCACTTTTCAACTACCCAGCGCAAGAAGGCCTTCAACGGCTTGGGGCGAATAGATGTTTCATGAATATGATAAAAAACCTTGACTCCTAACAACTTCCCCGCGAGAGCAGCACCGAAAGGCAACAAAGTATTAACATAGAAAATCGCAGAGGACTTCCGATATTTCAGCAACTTTAAAAACAATGTAATCTGTGAAATTGTATAACTTATTAATGTCAGAATTTTATTATCAAAGCGTTTGTAAAAGTAGCGTCGTTGAATGCAAGGGACAGATGAAAGAAAGCCGGAACTCCCCTTCCCGCCTAAAAACAATTCGGCGTCATATCCTTTCTTCGATACAGCATCAATCACTTGAGAAAGAACCTTGGGGCTCCCGCTAAAATCATTGAGCAAATGAAAAAATATAATTTTTTTCACTACACATCCTTTTTAACAACGTTCTCTTATGCGCTTCGCAGGGACGCCGGCATAAATTGAGTTAGCGGCATATCGTCCAGCCTTTAAAACGGCACCCGCCGCTACCACACAGCCATCCTCAAGGAAAACACCGTCGAGTACAGTAACTTTAGCGCCTATCCAGCAATTACTACCGATGTGGATTCCTGAGTTATTTACTCCCTGCAGACGAATAGGCGTTGCAGGATCAGCATAATTATGATTCTCCGAATGAAACGATACATAGTTACCGATAATCGTGTCATCACCTATGACAATACCGCCAGCGCAGCCCAAAAAACTGCCGCTGCCGATTCCGACATTATTACCAATCGATAGCCCTTCGCCCAGCTTAGTAAGACTGCCCGTGCACTCGATAATAACATTTTTCTTCAAAGAAACGCCTTCACCTAAGGTGATGCCTTTGACTGCTAAAGCATCGATGAAGCATCCATCATCGATCATAAGCCCTTTGCCCCCATAGATTAGGGATCGCGCCTTTACGGTTACGCCCTTGCCTACCAAGATGATCGAAAATCGTCTGAACTTCAGCAGACCATTTACTATCATGAAAGCTTTAGACAGCACAAAGCCAAAAAGATAACCATCAGGAATACGCTTATCAAGCTTGATGCTGCGGTTTCTGACTTTTAAAGAAAGATATTCAACCAGTTCTATCAGCATTATTTTTTCTCTTTAAAAGACGAAACATATGAACGGAGAAAACCAGAATTCTTATACGATACGCTCTTCTTCAACGCGGAAAACATCAGATAATTTTCCATTATTGAGCGAAAGAAAAAACCTTTTCGTTCAAAAATCACTCGAAAACCACGAATCATTTCCTGGAATCGAAACAGAGCTCGATCGGGACTGTCCGACGTATCCTCAGACAGATCGTGTTGCAGCGCTGTATCAAGTACATAGAAGTGTGAATAGTAAGACTCATACCTCACGAAGAACGCTGTGTCTGTTGCATAAAATTTAAGACGCTCATCGAAGAGTGGTGCCATCTGTTCATAACACGCCTTTGTAAATATTACCCCACTGTTGATAGCCAGCTTATTAAGTGAAGTATTTATGCCGCTATCAACCGTCGGGGAGAGACGACCAAAAAACCAGAAGCGCTCACCTGGACTGACCAGTTTCTCTCCCGAGTAAATTTTCGGCAGCATCACGCCAAATGCGTCAGGCTGTGATTTCGCTTCACATTCAATCGCCTGTGCAATCGAGCCAACATAATTTGGTGCGGAGTAATCGGTATCATCATCCGAAATCAAAAAATGTGTCGCGCCTGTTCCAAAAGCCTGAGTGGCGACACGATTATAAATATGGGACAGACCTTCGTTATCACCTTCCAGCCACGTCAATTTCTTTTTAGCTAAAACTGGCGAATACTCTGGAGTGTTATTCCACACAAAAAAATCGACCTCAATTCCTTTTTCGCTAAATTGCTCAACACACGCCAGCAAGGTCGTTATAGCGATCGAATCTTTATAATGCCGCTTATACAAGACAACCAATATGGAAAGTTTAATTTTCACGATATTTCGAGTCATACATCACCACCACTATAACTAGCGCAAAAAGATACAGGACAACACTATTGGTGTAGGACTGGAAGAAGAAACTGCTTAGGAAGAATGGATAGCTGATAACAAGATAATCGGCAATGCCTGCCATGAAGGCGCTCCCTCCCAAACGTAACTGCTGACTAACTGTGACGATTTTACCGTAAAACATGATGAGCCCGATCATGACAGCGAGCCCTAAATAGCCAGCGGACGCTAGGAGATTCAACCATAGGGAGTCATACCAATGCGCCTGACCCGGCCCGATGGCACCAAACCCCAGACCCAATGGCATGGAACCAAGTGATTCCAGAACCACATACCACTGCCTTACCCGATCAAGCGCGGACAAGTCTTCGGTGTACCCCAGAGCAAGATACAGAAAAATCGAGCATGTAAAAAATAGCACATAACTGTACCCCAACACGCTAACAAGTCTTTTGCGCCTGAACAGTTGCAATACCGCCAGAAAGAACACTGCCGATATCATTCCAATTACGGCGGTCCTCACAGAACCATAACAAATTAACAATATCGAAAAAAAAGCAGTTAGCAAATACCCGATGAAGCTTAAGCCATATTTGCGTTTCCTCATCGTGCTCACAAGTAAACAACTTGCGAACAGCGCGGTATTCAAAACAAATGCGTTAAACTCTAGGGTACCGGTAAAAAAACCTGATATCCGGGCGTTCCCATCTCTCATGGAATTATACGCCTCCAGTTCAAAACCTTTTTCCAGGAGTAAAGGCCAATACCAGAATTGTTCTGCATTACTGATGGTGAGATATTGATAAACGGCGTAACCACCAGAAACAAAGGTCATTATAACCAGGGTTGAATATATCACCCGAAGTTTCATTTCAAGCTCTAACCCGCGGCATACTGCATTCAACATCAATGCAAAAAGAACGGGCATCGCAAAAGAGCGAAACATCCGAAATGAGCCATCAGACAGGTCTCCGCACAATAAATAAAATACAATGAAAAATGCAAAGACCAAAAGCTGTTCTTTATATTTGCGCGGTATCGAGTGGTGCGTGCCTGCCTGAAAAAAAACAAGCAGCATTGTCAGCAGGATATAGAGTAATACGCCGCCTTCACGCCAGGCGCTAAAAACAGCAGGCGCATGAAACGTCAAGATAACGTAATCCGAGACCAAGAGAAGGACAATAAAAAACCGTAGCGCTAACACCCTCATACTTTATCCGACCTCGGGCTCTTTCCTGTCACTCCTCTAAGCTTCAAAAGCGCTAGTTTAACCACCATCTTCATCTTCTGCATGGCGCTTAACTCACGCAGCACCAACAATAAAAAGCGTTTATCGTAACTTATTAACTTAGCGATTATGACGGGCGGAATGGCTGAAGTTATTTTCCCTGCCTGTTCATAAGCGGCAACGTCACCCGTCCATGCCACATGTTTTTCCAATTCATTGGCGCACAGTATGTTGTCATAAAGGCACGCCCGATAGCGGGACTTTACGGCATCGTAGCCATTGACTGCGCACACCGACTCAATGACTGACTCATCGTTATCACATTGGAGGATGCTCATCATTAGATCGTCGATGCTTTTACTCTTAAGGTTATCTGCAGGCGAATAACCCTGTATCGGGGCGCGAAGCCCCACACAGCGACGGCCACTGACGAGCTGCTCGGCAAATGCGGTACCGCCGGGCGTAGGATAACTATCTACGTAAAAGTCAGCCTTTTCCAAAAGCGTTAAATAACTCGCATAAGGTACAGACGACAAAATCTTAAAGCGACTCCAATATCTTAATTTTAGTGGCCACCACCAAATATTCGTGTACGGATTAGCTCCCACTATCCAGAATGTGGATCTTTTAAACTCCGACAACACCCTTTGGATTGTGGGCCTTGAATCATATCCCTTAACAGGCTTAAACTTAAACGGCGATGCCGCACTGAAAAAATTCAGCGCATCTTCCTTATCGGGCAGACGATGTTTCTTTAAAACTAATTGAGTACTCAGCGGAATACCCAAAAACGATTTATCCCCTGATATGGTTTTCTTCATATCTCGATGCAAGCCAAAGGTGCTGATTTCGAAATACACATCAGCCACCGTGCTACCATAGGTAAATACATGGTCAGCATGGTTTACAAAGAAAATCTTAGCGCCCGAGATCGTTTTTAGAATACGGCAGGCAATGACAGCGACTATATCATCAGGGTGGATATGCAGAACCACTCTCTTATATGACTTCAGGCACTCTATAATTTCAGCTACTTTCTGCAACGGCGTTCCGGGCTGCAAGCTGGCACATTCATTGAAAAAGCTTCGGGTACGCTCGATTGCCCGTTCGTCGCTTTGGCGGGTTATCAGGAGATCCGGCTTTTCCACATGCATCGTAGCGAGCTGCTCCATTAACCGAGTATGCCCACCGATCAAATACGGCTCAGATATGAGATGAATGCAATCCTTCGAAGGTAAATCGGCTTCGCCTATTTGAACGATATCCATGCATCGCCCAGTTAATATATCCTCCAACTCAGGATCATCGTAGACGCCCTTATCAACAGCCCAGAGTATGGCCCCATAGACTTCGGCCAGCTCGATACTCTTATTGATATCTTTTCGCGTCAAAATTAAATCGCGAATTGAGGATAGCAAGCGACTCATGGGCAAAAGGACCTCATATTGCATTATTTTGATTGAGCTTTCTGTAAATAAGAAAGTACATGACAACTAAGTAAAAACCGTAATTAACGGCATGAGCCCACGTCACACCAACCGGCCCACCCACCTTCGTCAATACTATTGTCAATAGATAAAACCCGAATGCAAAAATCACTTCTGTAAAAATATACATCTTAACCATCGCTTTACCCAGCATCAGGTACGCAAGGATCCAGCTTGCAATTTTCAGTGTATCGCCCAACATCTGCCAAGCGAAAAAGTCTCTCATGGGGCTGAACGCACTGGTAAATAGAAGCCCGATAATAAAGTCCCTCAGGAGGTAGATCGCTAACCCGCAGACCATCGCAACAGGCAGAATTAGCTTATACCCTTGCACGATCTCCTTCCTGATATCCTCAGGATTGACCAGCTCCGATAACTTCGGCAAAAAATACAGACCCAACGTCGTTGTCACGAGCAGCAAATACGCTGTACTTAAGCGCCACATAGCCTCCCAATAACCAGCCGTTTCCCAGCCGAACTCCGCACCAAGATAATTCCGGACCAAAATATGACTGACTGGCACGCATGCGGCTGTGGTGAGCGCCATGGCAGTGAACTTAGTCAGGTTGATGGCGACCTGCTTATCCAAACGTCCTAATAAATTTGAAAACCGAAACCAAGGCGTTCTGTAGCAGAGCAAGCACGTTACAAAAAATGCAATGGATTGGTAGAGCACCAAGGAAATCAATGCCCCGTATAATCCGTACCCTACAACCATGACAATAGTGACCAGCAGGGAAAGGAGGCTCCCCCCGATATTGGCCAGGATGTATCGGTTGATTTCCTTTTTGCCATTGAGAATAGCGAGCAGCAAGGTGTTAAAGGAGAAAAAAACCACTGTAGCAGCGCACCAGATAAACACGCTGTACAAGGATTCATCATTAAAACACCACACAGCCAGCGGTTTGCTGAAGCAAATAATCAAGACAGATGTTACAACTGAGCCGACAAATGCGATTGTGCCCGCCGTGCGCCACACTCGACGCTGCGCCTCTTCATCGCCGTCGTATTCAGCGGTGTACTTGGTCACCCCGTTGCTAATGGCGCCCGTCGAGAACGTCGTCACCATCTGAACAGCGTTTTGAAACTGGCCTAAGGCGGCATATCCAGAAGGCCCTACATAAATTGCCAGCATTTTGTTGATGCCCAACAAAGTGAGCATCTTGATAATGACGGCAATACCGTTGAGGAGGCTTGTCCGAAGCAGCGTCATGTCAGGCGTCTACAGAAAAGCTGTTGCAAGCCTCAACGACATGCTGAGCCTCAGCGTCGGTCATCACTGGACTGATTGGCAAGCTTAATACTTCCCGATGAATGCTTTCAGTAACAGGAAATGACTTATTATAAAAGTAGGACTGTGCATAAGCCTGCTGCTGGTGAGGCGGGATGGGATAATGGATCAGTGTTTGAACACCGGATTTCTCCAAGTGGCGCTGTAAATCCTCTCTTACGTTGGACCGTATGACAAAAAGATGCCAAACATGCGAGGCACGATTCATCACGTCAACGTCGGTATTCAATGGCAACTTAATCAATGGGTTTTTTATCCCAGCCATATAAATGGCGGCAACCCGTCGACGGGCCTCGGTCTGCGCCTGAAGATACTTAAGCTTCACGCTCAACATTGCAGCCTGAATTTCGTCAAGCCGGCTATTCACGCCCTGCACCAGGTTCTTGTACTTCTCATGGGAACCATAGTTTCGTAATGCCTGAATCATATTGACCAGTTCAGCATCACTGGAGGTAATCGCACCTGCGTCCCCTAACGCCCCCAAGTTTTTGCCTGGGTAGAAACTGAAGCCAGATGCATCCCCCCAGCTACCCGCACTCTTACCCGCCACCTGTGCGCCATGTGCTTGAGCGGAGTCTTCCAACACCAATAAATTCTCGCGTTTTGCGATCGCATCAATCGCAGGCATGTCAGCCAACTGTCCATAGAGATGAACCGGCATGATCAACCGCGTTTTTTCAGTTAGTGCGTGCTCGATGTTCCTGGGGCACAAGTTGTAGGTGTCTGCGTCAGGCTCAACCAGAACCGGTGTCAAATTGTTTTCGGTGACGGCCAGTAATGTCGCGATGTAGGTATTAGCCGGGACTATAACCTCATCGTGATCCTTGAGTTTCCCCAACTCTTTCCAGGCACGTATGGTCAAGGTCAATGCGTCCAGACCGTTCGCCACACCGACAGTGTGAAGTGCGCCCGTGTAGGCTGAAAACTCCTCCTCAAAGCGCTTGAGGCATTCCCCCTGAATATACCAGCCCGAATCAATGACACGTGTCGCTGCTTCTATGAGCTCTTCACGATAAGCCTTGTTCAATGATTTTAGATCGAGAAATGGGATCATCAAAAAATACCTGATTTCGGTGCTTCGTTATTGGGTGCATAAGGCACAGCCAACGCTGCACCGCTGCAAATCTGTAAGCTGCTTGATCAGGCCGCGCGCTAAAAGGCGGGCTCGCTAATGCTGGACCTGAGCAAGCATGCTATTCAATCAAGCGTATCGTTTCACCGCACGCATGAAATCATCGTAATTTCGTAGATAATCGCCTTCATCATAATGATTGCTTGCGAACACCAGGAGAACGCAATCTTCACTGAAATCGTGCATCTCGCGCCAAATCAGCCTCTTGATGTGAATGGCCTTGTTCGGGGCGTCCAGCCAAATTGACTTCCGCGTCACACCGTCGTCGATCAAAATTCTGCATTTACCAGACAGGCAGATAATGTACTGCTCTAATCTGAAATGAGCGTGCGAGCCCCTGCTGACACCTGTTTTAGTATCAAAAATGTAATAGGCTCGTCTGACGTCAAACGGGATATCACGCCCTTGCTCAAGGGCAATCAGACTGCCACGATCATCTCCGATTATTTGCAGTTCACTCGACGTCACATTGCCTGTTAGCGCTGAAACAAAGGAAATCACATCCGAGAGCAACGGAGCTTCGTTATCTTTCTGGCTGATGATCAACTCCTGAGTCACCGGCCATTGGATACCAATGGCGGGATCGCTCCAGTTGATCGATTGCTCACAGGCCCTGGAGTAAGTATCCGTAGTTTTGTAGAGAAACTCCGTATTGTCTTCCAAGGCTAAGAACCCGTGCGCAAATCCTTCTGGAATCCAAAGCATCCGGCCATTGCTCGCTGACAACTCGACGCCCACCCACTGGCCAAATGTTTGCGAGCCCTTTCTGATATCTACCGCCACGTCATAGGCACTGCCTGCGGTAACCCGCACCAGTTTGCCCTGGGCATGGGGATCATGCTGAAAGTGCAGTCCCCTCAAGACATGCTTTTTTGAGCATGAATGATTGTCTTGTACAAATGGGCGCGGGATTGGATGACCTAATGCGGCGAGTTGCTCATGAAACAACGGCTCATTGAAACTTTCCATAAACCATCCACGGTCATCCGCGAATACTTTGGGCTCAATGATGACCACACCGGCCAACTTGGTCTCTATAAACTTCATTAGCTCGTATGCTCAGTAAGTATGTTCCGCAAGTATTGCCCATAGCCTGTTTTACTCAAGTGCTGCACTTGAATGGCCAATTGTTCGGGCGTAATCCAGCCGGCATGAAAGGCGATTTCTTCGAGGCAAGCCACTTTCAAGCCCTGCCGATGCTCAATGGTATGCACAAACTGACTCGCCTCCAACAATGACTCATGGGTGCCCGTGTCCAGCCAAGCAAAGCCTCGCCCCAACATTTCGACAGTCAGGCTTCGCTGCTCAAGGTAAACACGATTTACATCGGTAATTTCAAGCTCGCCACGTGAGGATGGGAGGATGCTTTTAGCGATCTGCACGACTTGGTTGTCGTAAAAGTACAGGCCTGTAACAGCATAATTCGACTTAGGTTTTGCGGGCTTTTCTTCAATACTGAGCACACGTCCAATAGGGTCAAACTCAACCACACCGAAACGTTCCGGGTCCGATACGTGATATCCAAATACGGTGGCACCAGACGTCTGCGACATGGCAGATCGCAGGTTATCGGAAAAATGCTGACCATAGAAAATGTTATCGCCCAAAATCAGGCACACAGGGTCTTTGCCAATAAACTCCTCACCTATAATGAATGCCTGCGCTAAGCCGTCGGGATTAGGCTGCTCCGCATAGCTCAATTGCACACCGTATTGGCTGCCGTCACCGAGTAATTTCTGGAATCCTGGCAAATCATCGGGGGTCGAGATAATCAAAATTTCACGAATACCTGCCAGCATTAGCACAGACAGCGGGTAGAAGATCATCGGTTTGTCGTAGATGGGGAGCATTTGCTTCGACACTCCCAGTGTCAATGGATAGAGGCGGGTGCCCGCGCCTCCTGCAAGAATGATTCCCTTACGCTTCAACATTGTCATATCCAAAACACGTCCTTAACGTCCAGATCCCCCCACCATTCGGACAGAGGTTTACTTGATTTTTACTGAAAAATCGTGCCGCCCATCCAAAACCTTTAGCTGAAATCCTTGAAAGCGTTGGATCACCCTACCTCGCCAAATACTTATCACGGCGGCGCTTCTGCTGCGTATTGCAACCGGCCGGCCGAATGGCCTTTTTTGTTCGGCATGCTTTTGACACCTTGCCTATGTGCGCTGACACAGTATTTTCGATGGCGACAAAGGGCACTATGATACAGCTCTAACCCTCCAATTCAAAAACGAACTGTGAAAGACTCCAACGGCGTCGAGGCCACCCACTGCAGCGTCAATTAGCCAGCTCGCAGCGAAATCCCCTCTGCAAATGCCCTGCATTTGAAATTACCAAAAACTGAATTTATAGCAGCGCGGGCCAAGCACTAGGTGATGACGAAGGAAACAGCTTCCCCTCCCGACCAGGGTGCAAAGCTTCGATGGTTGAATACTCAAGGGATGCCCGGTAAACCTCAAAATCCGGGACCAATAATGAGCCATGACTATGCAAGATCATGGCTTGCTGGATGCACTGAAAGGCAGGATTACAGTACCGCCTTCTCGTGCGATGGCTTACCTTCAGCATTAGAGATCCGCGGAGTGGCCTCCTGTTGCCTGGCGCGTCGACCACTGACGACAAAATGCCTGACCAATGCAGAGAGAACTCCCAAGATCCCACCCACAAAAATGCCGACCGCCAGTATCAACACTCTCTTAGGATTTACAGGTCTTAATGGCTCAAGCGCTTTTCGGTCTATCGTTACCAGCTTCATGTTGCTGATGTCGAGATTGCCCAGATTTCTCAGGCGTACAACCTCCGCCCTCAGAGGCTCAACCCCGGAAAGAAAGAGGTCTTCATTTTTCCGCTGGTTTAACACCTCAATTTCACGGTTACTCTGCAGCAACTGCAATTCACGAGCGATTTGGGCGATTCGGCCTTCGGTAAAGTCATCAGACTTGCGTTGCAACAGCGCCGTCCGTTCAGCCGATAATGCTTCTACGCCCATGAAATAAAGGGGTATTTGCTGATTATTAATCTCTGTTCGCATCACGCTGCTACTTTCGCTGGAACCCGTACTTTTTTCACCCAAGGCAGAAGGTGTCGTCGGCTTCTCGATTCCGAGAGATTTAGCAATCGCAATAGCCTCACCCAGTTGCGTAATGCGGTCCTGGCGAGTAGTTTTGATTTGCTGGCGCAAAGCTTTCAGCTCGTCCTGCAACTGTGCCCGCTTGAGATTGTCGGCCTCTAGAAGCGTTGCTATTCGCGCATCTTTATCCGTCTTATAACTTGAGCGAGCCGCTTCAATCTTACCTTCCAGTTCGCTTAGACGGTTTTTAACAATCACTCGGAGGTCGGCAGCGATCTGTTCACGCTCAGCACCAATCGCGAAATCAACGAATTTATTAAGCACGTTGACGCCATCAATACCCTTCGGATAAGTGAGCCCAAGACCTATATAGGCACTCAGAGAGTCTGATTTTTTTGGATCGGGAAGCACTAACTTCAGCGAGTCGCGATTAAAAGCGTCAAAGCTTTGCTCAAGTGTACGTCCAGGGCGCTCGAAGGGCTTGAACAACTCCTGATTAGCCCTGAAGAAATTGAGTCGAGTCTCATAAGACTCCAACGATGCGCCTACTTTGATAAGCGCATCCCCTGGGGGTAGCTGATAGACCTCAGAACGATTCAAAGCATCCAGCTCATTGATAGCAGCGGGGCGCAAAACACTACTTACTTGGTACTCAGGAGTTGCAGTGAATGCATAGACTGCCGCAGCCAATGTCACCCCTACGGTCACACATAAAATAAGGATTTTCTGTTGCCAAATGGCTTGGAAAACTGCGGTGATATCAACCTCACCGTGCGGAGGTGCAGAGGGGATGCGAAAGCTACTACTCACAACAAAAACCTGCCTTCAAAGAGAAACTGCGGGCTCGTTATGCAGACAAAATTGTGTATTTTTTATTTTAATTAGTAACAGCCAAAAACCGGCGTCTCTGCCAAATTTTGAGCGCACAAAATGCCCGTTATCGAGAACAGATTCCATTTTGCCATCTCTTTGGCATAATACAAGCCTTGAAATGTATGTCGGACGATTCTGATTTTTCCGTGGGAACTGTCGTAACCAGCAGGACTGGGTGGCTAGGCAGCAGTGCAAAGCTCAAAGAGCTCTGCATGATGAGATTTCTGACAAACGGTCATGAGCGCCGCTCACCGCACCACACCTGAACCACTAGGCAATCGTCTTATGCCGACGCCTACGTACAAACACTCCCAACAACGGCCCAATCAACATTCCTACAATCAAAGCAATCACCACAAACACCGCCACCGGCATCTGCGCAGTACTCCAACCCAAGAAAGACAACGCAACACCTTGCTGATTCTCGAGCACAAATGCCAAAATTACCAAACCCGCAAGCACTGCAATCAATATCGCAACAACGCGCTTAACCCCACGCATACCCATCTCCTTTCCAAAGAAATACTCAGACGCCCTCTTCCTCTTCTTCGTTCACCCGATCGCGCAATTCCTTGCCCGGTTTGAAGTGGGGAACGAACTTGCCGTCGAGACTGACGGATTGGCCGGTTTTTGGGTTGCGGCCAACGCGCGGCGCGCGGTAGTGGAGGGAAAAGCTACCGAAGCCGCGAATTTCGATGCGGTCTCCAGTGGCCAGGCATTGGGACATTTGCTCAAGCATGGTCTTGATAGCCAGCTCCACATCCTTGGATGAGAGCAGCCCTTGATGGGTGACAATTCGTTCGATCAACTCCGACTTCGTCATATTTTTCCCTTCTTTTTCAAGCAGCTAGGAAAAGCGCTTCGAAGGTTTTAGCATGACTTGATGAATTTGAACAGCCCGTATATCAACTTATCTGCGAGCTGAATAAACGCTCACTGTGAACACACAGGACGCTAATTGCAGATCACTAACATCGTCCGCGTGACTGCGCCGGCTGGGTTCCAGCCGAACGGGTAATCGCCCTCTTCATCCGCAGCATCACTGGATCGGGTAATGACTTTATAGCCCTGCATTTTGCATTCGCGAGCAGCGCGCTTTTCGCACTTCTCCCATTTGTTACCCAGACCAGAGCAGTCGACCTCTATGCCGCTGACGCCGCGCTTGGCATGGGTCTTAGCGCTGGTGCTGGAGCAACCCGCAAGTACGATCAATGCAAGTATCAAGAGAATCCTGTTCATTCAAACCCTTATCGAATCAGTAACGCGACATGTCTGTTAGAGACTATAGCCAGTTCTGACCACAGGCTGAATGCCTTGGTTCGGGGATGTTAATTCATCAAATTTCAGGCACAAAAAAGGGCGACCAAAGTCGCCCTTTTTCTACAGCCTTACAGAACTTAGTTCTGCTTAGCCATTGCTTCGCGCAGCAGGGAGGCCATGGTGGTCTCGCCAGTTGCAGCTGCCGGAGTTTCTTTCAGACTCTGGATAGCTTCTTTCTCTTCCACTTCGTCTTTCGACTTGATGGAGAGTTGGATTACGCGGCTCTTGCGGTCAACGCTGATGATCTTGGCTTCTACTTCCTGGCCTTCTTTCAGAACGTTGCGCGCGTCTTCAACGCGGTCACGGCTGATTTCGGAGGCTTTCAGAGTCGCTTCGATATCGTCGGCCAGGGTGATGATGGCGCCTTTGGCGTCAACTTCTTTCACTGTACCTTTAACGATGGCGCCTTTGTCGTTCTCTTGTACGTACTCGGAGAACGGATCGCTTTCCAGTTGCTTGATGCCCAGGGAGATGCGCTCGCGCTCTGGGTCAACCGACAGGATAACGGTGTCCAGCTCGTCGCCCTTCTTGAAACGACGAACAGCTTCTTCGCCAACTTCGTTCCAGGAGATGTCGGACAGGTGAACCAGGCCGTCGATGCCGCCGTCCAGACCAATGAAGATACCGAAATCGGTGATCGACTTGATGGTGCCGGAGATTTTATCGCCCTTGTTGAACTGGCCAGAGAAATCTTCCCATGGGTTAGATTTGCACTGCTTGATGCCCAGGGAGATACGACGACGCTCTTCGTCGATGTCCAGAACCATAACTTCCACTTCGTCGCCGACTTGTACGACTTTCGAAGGGTGGATGTTCTTGTTGGTCCAGTCCATTTCGGAAACGTGTACCAGGCCTTCCACGCCTTCTTCCAGCTCAGCGAAGCAGCCGTAGTCGGTCAGGTTGGTAACACGCGCGGTCACGCGGGTGCTTTCTGGGTAACGGGCTTTGATAGCGACCCATGGATCTTCACCCAGTTGCTTCAGGCCCAGGGAAACACGGTTGCGTTCGCGATCGTATTTCAGAACCTTGACATCGATCTCGTCGCCAACGTTGACGATTTCCGATGGATGCTTGATACGCTTCCAAGCCATGTCGGTAATGTGCAGCAGGCCATCGACGCCACCCAGATCGACGAATGCGCCGTAATCGGTGAGGTTCTTGACGATACCTTTGACTTGTTGGCCTTCCTGCAGGGATTCCAGCAGAGCTTCACGCTCGGCGGAGTTCTCTGCTTCCAGGACGCTGCGACGGGAAACGACAACGTTGTTGCGTTTCTGGTCGAGCTTGATGACCTTGAATTCGAGTTCCTTGCCTTCCAGGTGCGTGGTGTCGCGCACAGGACGAACGTCGACCAAAGAACCTGGCAGGAACGCACGGATGCCGTTAACGTCGACAGTGAAGCCGCCTTTAACCTTACCGTTGATAACGCCCTTGACCACTTCTTCAGCTGCGAAGGCTGCTTCGAGAACAATCCAGCATTCAGCGCGCTTGGCTTTTTCACGGGACAGCTTGGTTTCACCGAAACCGTCTTCAACCGAGTCCAGAGCAACGTGAACTTCGTCACCGACATTGATTGTCAGATCGCCAGCATCGTTGTAGAACTGTTCCAGCGGGATCAGAGCTTCAGACTTCAGACCAGCGTGAACGGTTACCCAGCGAGCTTGGTAATCGATATCAACGATAACACCGGTGATGATGGAGCCTGCCTGAAGGTTCAGGGTTTTTAGGCTTTCTTCAAAGAGTTCCGCAAAGCTTTCGCTCATTTTAATTCCTGTTGATAAGGGCGAAGAATACGCCCATCTCCACACCCCAGACGGTATGGGTCAGTTTCAATTAGAAGAAGCACCGCAGGACTATGACTGGTCCCCTGCAGCCTTCTTGGTCACCCGGCGATATCGCGAATGGCGATCTCGCTCATGATGCGTTCCAGCACCTGCTCGATGGACAACTCCGTGGAATCCAGCTGTATGGCGTCAGCCGCCGGCTTGAGCGGGGCTACCGCACGCTGGGTATCACGCTCATCGCGTGCACGGATCTCATCTAGCAGACTCGACAGACTAACACCATCGACTTTGCCCTTCAACTGCAAGTAACGACGGCGAGCACGTTCCTCGGCGCTGGCGGTCAGGAAAATCTTCAGCGGCGCCTCGGGAAACACCACCGTACCCATGTCACGGCCGTCGGCGACCAGGCCCGGCGGCTCCTGAAACGCGCGCTGGCGCTGCAGCAATGCGTCACGCACGGCCGGCAACGCGGCAACCTGGGAGGCCCAGGAACCGACTTGTTCGTTACGCAGGTCGTCGGTCACATCGTCGCCTTCGAGGATGATCCGCTGGGGATGACCTTCCGTCGCGCCGACGAACTGGACATCAAGGTGCGCCGCCAGCAGCTTCAGGGATTCTTCGTTGGTGAGGTCGACGCCATGGTTGCGCGCAGCGAAGGCCAGCAGGCGATACAGCGCGCCGGAATCGAGCAGGCACCAGCCGAGACGCTTGGCCAGAATGCCGGCGATCGTGCCTTTGCCCGAGCCGCTTGGCCCATCGATGGTAATCACCGGTGCTTTGATATTCACAATTGAGCCTCTTGGGCTACACGCATGCCGACATGGGCACACAGTGTAAGAAAGTTCGGAAAAGATGTAGCGACGTTGGCGCAGTCACGGATACGAATCGGCGCCGCCGCTCGCAACGACGCCACGCTCAATGCCATGGCGATTCGGTGATCGCCATGGGCATGCACGTCGCCGCCGCCTATCGGGCCGCCATCAATGATAATCCCATCAGATGTCGGTTCACACTTCACACCCAGCGCCAACAGACCGTCGGCCATGACCTGGATGCGATCGGATTCCTTCACCCGCAGCTCCTCGGCACCGCGCAACACGGTGCGCCCCTCGGCGCAGGCGGCGGCGACGAACAGCACGGGAAACTCATCGATCGCCAGCGGCACCAGCGCTTCGGGAATCTCGATGCCTTTAAGCACAGCGGCGCGTACACGCAAGTCGGCCACCGGTTCGCCACCCACTTCACGCGGGTTTTCCAGGGTAATGTCCGCGCCCATCAGGCGCAGAATATCGATCACCCCGGTGCGGGTCGGATTGATACCGACATGTTCGAGCAACAACTCGGAACCCTCGGCAATCGTGGCCGCCACCAGGAAAAATGCCGAGGAGGAAATATCCCCAGGCACTTCTATATGGGTAGCGGTCAACGTATGCCCGGATTCGACCGACGCCGTCGCGCCCTCCACGGTCACCGGGTAACCAAAACCGCGCAGCATGCGCTCGGTGTGGTCGCGGGTCGGTGCAGGCTCGGTCACTGCGGTTTTGCCTTCGGCATACAGTCCGGCCAGCAACACACAGGATTTCACCTGGGCACTGGCCATCGGCAGTACATAATTGATGCCTTTGAGTGCCTGGCCACCGCGGATGGTCAGCGGCGGGCACCCTTGCGGCCCGGTCTCGATCAGTGCACCCATGTCCCGCAACGGCTTGGCCACGCGGCTCATCGGGCGCCTGGACAGCGACGCATCGCCCGTCAGCACGCTGTCGAAGCGCTGCGCCGCCAGCAACCCGGACAGCAGGCGCATGGACGTGCCGGAATTGCCCAGGTAGATCGGCCCCGGCGCCGGTTTCAAGCCATGCAAGCCCACGCCATGAATCGTCACGCGGCCGTGGTGCGGCCCTTCAATCACCACGCCCATGTCGCGAAATGCCTGCAAGGTCGCCAGGGCGTCCTCACCTTCAAGGAAGCCTTCCACTTCGGTCACGCCATCAGCCAATGAGCCCAGCATGATCGAGCGATGGGAGATCGACTTGTCACCCGGCACCCGAATGCGCCCGCTCAAGCGGCCACCTGGACGGGCGATGAAGGTCAGTTCGTCGGCATTCACTGCGGTTTCCATATAGGCGCGCCGCGCCAGGATCTTGCTGAAGTGTTCACGCGCCACCCGCGCACGGGTGAACACACCCAACAGTTGATGGCCATCGCCTGCATCCACGGCGTCGCGCAAGGCGTCGAGGTCGCTGCGGAAGGTATCGAGGGTACGCAACACCGCTTCACGATTGGCGAGGAAGATGTCGTGCCACATCACCGGGTCGCTGCCGGCAATCCGCGTGAAGTCGCGGAAGCCGCCGGCGGCATAGCGGAAAATCTCCAGGTTCTCGTTGCGCTTGGCCAATGAATCCACCAGGCCGAATGCCAACAGATGGGGCAGATGGCTGGTCGCCGCCAGCACTTCGTCGTGACGCTCGACCTGCATATGCTCCACATCCGCCCCCAACTCGCGCCACAACCGGTCCACCACGGCCAAGGCCGCAGGATCGGTCTGCGCAAGCGGCGTCAGGATCACTTTGTGCCGACGAAACAGCTGGGCGTTGGACGCTTCCACCCCACTCTGCTCGGAGCCGGCAATCGGATGGCCGGGCACGAAACGCGGTGGCATTTCACCAAACGCCAGTTGCGCCGCGCGCACCACGTTGCCCTTGGCGCTGCCGACATCCGTGAGGATCGCGCTGCCCAAATCCAGGCCGGCCAAAATCGCCAACAGCTTTTCCATGGCCAGGATCGGCACGGCCAGCTGGATCACGTCGGCGCCCTGGCACGCGATGGCCAGGTCCGCCTCGCAGCGATCCACCACCCCCAGTTCCACCGCCAGCTTGCGCGATTGCGGGTCCAGGTCCACGCCAACCACTTCGCCGCACAGGCCGCTCTCGCGCAGGCCTTTGGCGAAGGATCCACCGATCAACCCAAGACCGACGACCACCAGGCGACCGATCATAGGCACAGCAGGTTGCAGTGCAGTGACATCAACCACGGGCCAGCACCTTGGCCAACGCCTCCAGGAAGCGGCTGTTCTCAGCCGGCAAACCGATGGTGACGCGCAGGTGATTGGGCATGCCGTAATTGGCCACCGGGCGCACGATCACGCCTTCGCGCAGCAAACCCTGGAAGACCGGGGCGGCTACCTGGCCGAGGTCGACGCAGATAAAGTTGCCCCTGGACGCAATCCAGCCCAGGCCCAACTCGCGAAAACCGTCCTGCAATTGCTGCATGCCGCGCTCGTTGAGGCGACGGCTTTCCTCGAGGTAGTCGGCATCGTTCAACGCCGCGCAGGCCGCCGCCAGGGCCAGACTGTTAACGTTGAACGGTTGGCGCACACGGTTCAGCACATCAGCGACTACCGCGCTGGACAAACCATAGCCAACCCGCAGCGACGCCAGGCCGTAGGCCTTGGAGAAGGTGCGCGACACCAGCAGGTTCGGATAGGCCGCCAGGAAGGCCAGGCCATTCGGCAGGTCGCTGCCTTCGGCGTACTCGATATAAGCCTCGTCCAGCACCACGAGGACATGCTCGGGCACGTCCTGCAGGAATTCGTTCAAGGCCTGCTCATCGAACCAGGTGCCCGTCGGGTTATTCGGGTTGGCGATAAACACCACGCGGGTTTGCGCATCGATTGCGGCCAGCATCGCCGGCAGGTCGTGCCCCCAGTCCTTTGCCGGAATCACCCGTGCATCGGCGCCTACGGCCTGGGTGACGATCGGGTAGACCGCGAATGCATGCTCACTGAACACCGCGTTCAGGCCCGGTGCCAGGTAGGCCCGGCCGACCAGCTCGAGGATGTCGTTGGAGCCGTTGCCCAGGGTCACCTGGTTCAGCTCGACCCGACACTTTTGCGCCAGCAACGACTTGAGGGCAAAGCCGTTGCCGTCGGGATAACGGGTCAGCTCGGCCAACTCTTCCCGAATCGCCGCCAACACTTTGGGGCTCGGGCCCAGCGGGTTTTCGTTACTCGCCAGCTTGACGATTTTGGACGGATCCAGATTCAACTCACGCGCCAACTCGTCCACAGGCTTGCCCGGAACGTAAGGCGAGAGTTGTTGCACGCCCGGCTGCGCCAGGGCGAGGAAGTTGCCACTCATGTCAAAGCCTCACAAAACCGCTTTCGGGTAAGAGCCCAGCACCTTGAGTGCCACGGCCTCCTGGCTGATTTTCTCCAGCACACCTTTGACCAGCGGGTCACGGTGATGCCCGATGAAGTCGATAAAGAACACGTAGGTCCATTTACCGCTGCGCGAAGGACGCGTCTCGATGCGCGTCAGGTCAATCCCGTTGTCGTGGAACGGCACCAGCAGTTCATGCAGCGCGCCGGGCTTGTTGCTCATGGAGACGATGATGGAGGTCTTGTCGTCGCCGGTGGGCGGCACTTCCTGGCTACCGATCATCAGGAAGCGCGTGGAGTTGTCCGGACGGTCCTCGATTTTCTCGGCCAGGCGCGTGAGCCCGTACAGGCCCGCCGCCATATCGCCGGCAATCGCCGCCGAGTTCCACTCGCCCTTGACCCGCTTGGCCGCCTCGGCATTGCTGGAGACCGCCACGCGCTCGACGTTCGGGTAATGGGCGTCCAGCCACTTGCGGCACTGAGCCAGGGACTGGGCGTGGGAATAGATACGGCTGATGCTGTCGGTCTTGGTGTTTTCGCCCACCAGCAGGTGGTGGTGGATGCGCAGCTCGACCTCGCCACAGATCACCATGTCGTGTTCCAGGAAGCTGTCCAGCGTGTGGTTGACCGCGCCTTCGGTGGAGTTTTCCACCGGCACCACGCCAAAATTCACCGCACCGGCCGCCACTTCGCGGAACACTTCGTCGATCGCCGCCATTGGCTTGCTGATCACGGCATGGCCGAAATGTTTCATGGCCGCCGCTTGGGTGAAGGTGCCTTCCGGGCCGAGGTACGCCACTTTCAGCGGCTGCTCCAGCGCCAGGCACGAGGACATGATTTCACGGAACAACCGCGCCATCTCTTCGTTGCCCAGCGGCCCCTTGTTGCGCTCCATCACGCGCTTGAGCACCTGAGCCTCGCGCTCGGGCCGGTAGAACACCGGCACCTCGCCTTCCGCCAGGGACGCCATTTTCACCCGGGCCACTTCCTGGGCGCAGCGTGCGCGCTCGCTGATCAGCTCGAGGACTTTCTCGTCCAGGCTGTCGATGCGTACCCGCAGGGCCTTGAGTTCTTGCTCAGACATTAGCCGTGTTCCTTTTCGAACTCTGCCATGTAGGCAACCAGCGCGTTGATGGCGTGGATGTCGACGGCGTTGTAGATGGAGGCGCGCATGCCACCGACCGAACGGTGACCCTTGAGGTTCAGCAGGCCGCGCTCGTCGGCACCGGCCAGGAACGGCTTGTCCAGGCGGTCGTCAGCCAGGCGGAATGGCACGTTCATCCATGAGCGATTGGCGAGGTTGATCGGGTTGCTGTACAGGCCGCTGGCGTCGATGAAGTCGTACAAGGTGCGCTTCTTCACTTCGTTGAGCTTGCCCATGGCAGCCACGCCGCCCTGCTCCTTGAGCCATTCGAACACCAGGCCGGACAGGTACCAGGCGAATGCCGGCGGGGTGTTGTACATCGAGCCATTATCGGCCGCGACCTTGTAGTTGAGCATGGTCGGGCACACCGAGCGCGCGCGGCCGAGCAGGTCTTCGCGGATGATATTGACCAGGATGCCGCTCGGGCCGATGTTTTTCTGCGCGCCGGCGTAGATCATGCCGTACTTGGACACATCGATGGGGCGCGAGAGGATGTCCGAGGACATGTCGCACACCAGTGGGACATCGCCCACTTGCGGCACCCAGTCGAATTGCAGGCCGCCGATGGTTTCATTGGCGACGTAGTGCACGTAGGCCGCATCCTTGGACAGATTCCATTCGTTCTGACCAGGAATGGCGAAGTAGTCATAAGGCTTGGCGGTGCCTGCCACATTGACATGACCGTAGCGGGAGGCTTCTTCAATGGCCTTCTGACCCCAGATACCGGTGTCGATATAGTCGGCCGTGCCGCCTTCGGGCAGCAGGTTCAGCGGGATCTGGGCGAACTGCTGGCTCGCGCCGCCCTGCAGGAACAGCACTTTGTAGTGGGAGGGGATGTCCAGCAAGTCGCGCAGATCCTGCTCGGCCTTGGTGGCGATGGACACGAACTCATCGCTGCGATGGCTCATTTCCATCACGGAGAGGCCTTTTCCATGCCAGTCGAGGAGTTCAGCCTGCGCGCGCTGCAGGACTGCTTCAGGAAGCGCCGCGGGACCGGCACAGAAGTTATAGGCTCTCTTGCTCACATCCAATCTCTCTGATCTGGTGGGACTGAAATCAAACACTGCTGGGGCGAGCTTGCTCGCGAAAAACCCGATAGCGCAAGGGCGTATCAGGCAGCCCGCGTCATCGTTGGCGATTTTCGCGAGCAAGCTAGCTCCTACAGGGGGCGGCGTTATATTTCAAAGGGGACAAACAACAAGGGGGCGAATCTTCATCCGCCCCCTGTGTGTCCGCTTATTCCTGCGGTTCTTCTTCGTCTGCGGCAGCATCGAGGGTTGGCTCGTCGACGTTGTCATCGCCGGCTGCGATCACCTCGCCGTCGAATTCCTCACCTTCGAGCGCTTCGCCCTCAACTTCCGAAGGCTCCTGCACACGCTCAAGGCCGACCAGTTTTTCATCCTTGGCCAGCTTGATCAGGGTCACGCCCTGGGTGTTACGGCCCAGGCTCGATACTTCCGCCACGCGGGTACGGACCAGGGTGCCCTGGTCGGAAATCAACATGATCTCCTCGCCGTCGAGCACCTGCACCGCGCCGACCAGACGGCCGTTGCGGTCGTTGCTGACCATGGCAATCACGCCCTGGCCGCCACGCTTGTACTCCGGGAACTCGCTGATGGCGGTGCGCTTGCCGTAGCCACGCTCGGACGCGGTAAGGATCTGGCTGCCTTCTTCCGGGATCAACATGGAGATCAGCTTCTGCCCTTCCGGCAGGCGCATGCCGCGCACGCCGCGGGCGGTACGGCCCATGGCGCGAACGTCGGACTCCTTGAAGCGCGTGACCTTGCCGCCGTCGGAGAACAGCATGACTTCGCGCTCGCCATCGGTGATCGCGGCAGAGATCAGCACGTCGCCTTCATCCAGTTCCAGGGCGATCAGGCCCACACTGCGTTGACGGCTGAAGGATTCCAGCGGGGTCTTCTTCACGGTGCCCATGGCGGTGGCCATGAAGATGAAGTGACCTTCGGTGTATTCCTCGACCGGCAGCATGGTGGTGATGTATTCATCACTGTCCAGCGGCAGCAGGTTGACCAGTGGACGCCCACGGGCGGCACGAGAGGCTTCCGGGATTTCGTAGGTCTTCAGCCAGTACACCTTGCCCTTGCTGGAGAACAGCAGCAGCGTGGTGTGACTGTTGGCGACCAGCAGGTGAGCGATGTAGTCCTCATCCTTGACGCCGGTAGCCGATTTACCTTTACCACCACGACGCTGGGCCTGGTACGCCGCCAGCGGCTGGGTCTTGGCATAGCCACCGTGGGAGATGGTCACCACGCGCTCTTCTTCCGGGATCATGTCACCCAGGGTCAGGTCGAGGCGCGCATCGAGGATTTCGGTGCGGCGCACGTCGCCGTATTCGGCGCGGATCACTTCGAGTTCTTCGCGGATCACTTCCATCAGGCGCACGGCGCTGTTGAGGATGCGGATCAGCTCGCCGATCTGGTTGAGAATCTCCTGGTACTCGGCCAGCAGCTTCTCGTGCTCCAGCCCGGTAAGGCGGTGCAGGCGCAGTTCCAGGATGGCCTGGGCCTGTTCCGGCGACAGGAAATACTTGCCGTCACGCAGGCCGTATTGCGGGTCCAGGGTCTCAGGGCGGCAGGAATCAGCGCCGGCGCGTTCAACCATGGCCACCACGGCACTGGATTCCCACGGCATCTTGATCAGGGCTTCCTTGGCTTCCGACGGCGTCGGCGATGCCTTGATCAGGGCGATTACCGGGTCGATGTTCGACAGCGCAACCGCCTGGCCTTCCAGGATGTGGCCGCGCTCGCGGGCCTTGCGCAATTCGAACACGGTACGACGGGTGACCACTTCACGGCGGTGACGGACGAACGCTTCCAGCAGATCCTTGAGGTTCAGGATGCGTGGGCGGCCATCGATCAGGGCAACCACGTTGATACCAAACACGCTTTGCAGCTGGGTCTGGGCGTAGAGGTTGTTGAGGATCACCTCGGGCACTTCGCCACGACGCAGCTCGATGACTACGCGCATACCGTCCTTGTCGGACTCGTCGCGCAGTTCGGTGATGCCTTCGAGCTTCTTCTCTTTAACCAGCTCGGCGATCTTTTCGATCAGGCGCGCTTTGTTCAGCTGGTACGGCAGTTCGGTGATGACGATCTGCTGGCGGCCACCGACCTTGTCGATGTCCTCGATGATCGAGCGGGCGCGCATGTAAATGCGCCCGCGACCGGTGCGGTAGGCTTCGATGATGCCGGCGCGACCGTTGATGATCGCGGCGGTCGGGAAGTCCGGGCCGGGGATGTATTGCATCAGCTCATCGACGGTCAGCTCGGGGTTGTCGATGAGGGCCAGGCAACCGTCGATGACTTCACCGAGGTTGTGCGGCGGGATGTTGGTGGCCATGCCCACGGCGATACCGCTGGAACCGTTGACCAGCAGGTTGGGAATACGGGTGGGCATGACGGCCGGGATCATTTCGGTGCCGTCGTAGTTCGGCACCCAGTCCACGGTTTCTTTATGCAGATCGGCCAGCAGTTCGTGCGCCAGCTTGGTCATGCGCACTTCGGTGTATCGCATGGCCGCGGCGTTGTCGCCGTCGACCGAACCGAAGTTGCCCTGGCCGTCTACCAGCAGGTAGCGCAGGGAAAACGGCTGGGCCATCCGAACGATGGTGTCGTACACCGCAGTGTCGCCGTGGGGGTGATACTTACCGATCACGTCACCGACAACACGGGCAGATTTCTTGTACGGCTTGTTCCAGTCGTTACCCAGCTCGCTCATCGCGAACAGCACACGCCGGTGCACGGGCTTCAAGCCGTCGCGCGCATCAGGCAGTGCCCGACCGACAATGACGCTCATCGCGTAGTCGAGGTAGGACTGTTTCAGCTCGTCTTCGATATTGACCGGGAGGATTTCTTTGGCCAGTTCGCCCATGAGAAGCCTGATTCCTTTTTCGGGTGAAACTTCGTTACATCCATTCGGGACGAACAAAGCTCGCCGCTGCCGGCACGGTGCCTGACAACGACTTACGACAAATCAACGAGTTATGACACGGATCTGCACGTTATGGACCACCCCTCGGGGCAGCCCTGGAAACCGCCGGATGTTATCACAATCGCCGCCACGCACCTATCCCCCTGATGCGCATGGAGGCTAGTAATTTGATGAATGACAGGCTTGAGGGGGACGAGAGAGGCTCAGAGGTGGGGTGGTGCTGTTTTTTGAGGGCGGATCCGGGCCTTTTATTGACTTTGAGGGCCAATCGGGGGCAAGCCCCCTCCCACACTTGAATTGTGAACACAGTCAAACCTGTGGGAGGGGGCTTGCCCCCGATAGCAATGGCACAGACACCACAGCCCTCAATGCAGCCGCTTACGACACATCAACCTGGCCAGCTTGGCAGTATCCGGCCGCTCCACCACACCTTTTTCGGTCACGATCACATCAATCAGATCCGCCGGCGTCACATCGAATGCCGGATTAAATGCCTGCGCCTCCAACCGCTGGCCATTCACCTCCAGCAACTCAGCGCCGTCACGCTCTTCCAGGGTCACATCATCGCCGGTAGCCATCATCAGATCGACGGTCGAGCTCGGCGCCACCACCATGAAGCGTACGCCGTGGTGCATGGCGCAAACGGCCAGTTGATAGGTACCGATCGTGCTGATCACATCGCCATTGGCCGCGATGCAGTCCGCGCCGACCACCACCCAGGTGACGCCTTTGGTCTTGAGGATATGCGCCCCGGCAGCGTCGGCATTTACCGTGACCGGAACGCCGGCGCCGGCCAACTCCCAGGCGGTCAATCGCGAGCCTTGCAGCCACGGCCGGGTTTCATTGGCATAAACCTGCTCGACCAGGCCTTCCAGGAATGCCGCGCGGATCACCCCGAGGGCCGTGCCGACACCGCCGGAGGCCAAGGCGCCGGCGTTGCCATGGGTCAGAATCGCCTGGGCATTGCCCTGATGCTTGCGAATACGCTCGAGGCCCAATTGGGCCATGACCACATTGGCTTCGCGATCGCTCTCATGAATCGCAATGGCTTCGGCTTCCAGCACCGCCAACGGGTCGGCGTGTTGCTTGAGACGGTCAAGGCGCTCGCGCATGGACTTCAACGCCCAGAACAGGTTGGATGCGGTGGGACGGGTATCGGCCAGCAATGCGTAGTCTTCTTCCCATGCCGCCTGCCAGTCGTCGCCCTCGGCAATGCGTTGGCGCGCAGCCAGGACCAGGCCGTAGGCTGCACTGATACCGATGGCCGACGCGCCGCGCACCACCCTTGCGCGAATGGCGGCGGCCACCTCGTCGACGGTCGAGCACGTCACCCAGCTTTCCCGGGCCGGCAATGCACGCTGATCGAGCAGGTGCAGCACGCCATCACGCCACTCGATGGCCTTCACCTTCTCCGCCGCCAACAGTCGGTCGCGCATCCCTTAACCCCGTACTCATGAACAAAAGCCGCCGATTATAGCGATCCGCCCGCCGGGACGCTCGGGTATACTTCGCCCTTCTTTTATAGCTGCCCAGGAAGAAGCCTGCGATGACGCCCACTGCCGCCCCGCTCGACTTATTACTGCTGCCGACCTGGCTGGTACCCGTCGAACCCGCCGGCGTAGTGCTCAAGGAGCATGGCCTGGGTATCCGCGACGGTTGCATCGTGTTTATCGGGCCGCGGGCGGCGGCATTGAAGCTTGAGGCGAGCGAAGTGCGCGAACTGCCGGGCATGCTGCTCAGCCCCGGCCTGATCAACGCCCACGGGCATGCGGCGATGAGCCTGTTCCGCGGCCTGGCCGATGACCTGCCATTGATGACCTGGCTGGAAAAACACATCTGGCCCGCCGAGGCCAAGTGGGTCGATGAAGCCTTCGTGCGCGATGGCACCGATCTGGCCATCGCCGAGCAGCTCAAGGGCGGCATCACCTGCTTCTCCGATATGTATTTCTACCCCAAGGTCGCCAGCGATTGCGTGCACAACAGCGGCATGCGCGCGCAGATCGCCATTCCGATCCTGGACTTCCCGATCCCGGGCGCCATCACCGCCGATGAGGCGATTCGCCAAGGCATCGAGCTGTTCGGCGACCTCAAGCATCATCCACGCATCAAGATCACGTTCGGCCCCCACGCGCCTTATACCGTCAACGATGACAACCTGGAAAAGATCCGGATCATCGCTGAAGAGCTGGACGCCGCAATCCATATGCACGTGCACGAAACCGCCTTCGAGGTGCAGCAGGCCGTGGAACAGACGGGCGAGCGGCCACTGGCCCGCCTGGGTCGCCTTGGCTTGCTGGGCCCGCGCTTCCAGGCCGTTCACATGACCCAAATCAGCGAGGATGACCTGGCTTTGCTGGTAGAAAGCAACACCAGCGTGATCCATTGCCCGGAATCGAACCTGAAACTGGCCAGCGGCTTCTGTCCGGTTGAACGCCTGTGGCAGGCTGGCGTCAATGTGGCTATAGGCACTGACGGCGCCGCCAGCAACAACGACCTTGACCTGTTGGGCGAAACCCGCACCGCCGCGATGCTGGCCAAGGCCGTCGCCGGTTCGGCCACTGCGCTGGACGCCCATCGCGCGCTGCGCATGGCCACCCTCAATGGCGCGCGGGCGATGGGCCTGGACAGCCAGATCGGCTCGCTGGAAGTCGGCAAGGCTGCGGATATCGTCGCCTTCGACCTTTCGGGGCTGGCGCAACAACCGATCTACGACCCGGTCTCACAGCTTATCTACGCCACCGGTCGCGATTGTGTGAAACACCTTTGGGTCGCCGGCAAGCAGTTGCTCGACGACCGACGATTGACCCGCATGGATGAAGCACAGTTGACCGCCACGGCCATTGCCTGGGGCCAACGCATCAGCGGGCACAGCGAATAAACCGATTTATCAGATTCAGAGGATTCACCATGAGCAACGTCGACCACGCCGAAATCGCCAAATTCGAAGCCCTGGCCCACCGCTGGTGGGACCGTGAGAGCGAGTTCAAGCCGCTGCATGACATCAACCCACTGCGGGTCAACTGGATTGACGAACGCGTCAACCTGGCCGGCAAAAAGGTGCTGGACGTCGGTTGCGGCGGTGGCATCCTCAGTGAAGCCATGGCCCAGCGCGGCGCCACCGTCATGGGCATCGACATGGGCGAGGCACCGCTGGCCGTGGCCCAGCTGCACCAGTTGGAATCCGGCGTAAGCGTGGAATACCGCCAGATCACCGCCGAAGCCCTGGCCGAGGAAATGCCCGAACAGTTCGACGTGGTCACCTGCCTTGAAATGCTCGAACACGTGCCGGACCCGTCTTCGGTGATCCGCGCCTGTTTCCGCATGGTCAAGCCCGGCGGCCAGGTGTTCTTCTCCACCATCAACCGCAACCCCAAGGCTTATCTGTTCGCGATCATCGGCGCCGAATACATCATGAAGCTGCTGCCGCGCGGCACCCATGACTTCAAGAAATTCATCCGCCCCTCCGAGCTGGGCGCGTGGAGCCGCCAGGCCGGGCTGACCGTCAAGGACATCATCGGCCTGACCTACAACCCGCTGACCAAGCACTACAAGCTGGCCAACGACGTTGACGTCAACTACATGATCCAGACCCTGCGCGAGGAGTAAGCCTGTGAAGTTGCGAGCGGTTCTCTTCGACATGGACGGTACCCTGCTGGACACCGCGCCGGACTTTATCGCCATCTGCCAGGCCATGCGCGCCGACCGTGGCCTGCCGCCGGTCAACGACCAGCACATCCGCGATGAAATCTCCGGTGGCGCGAAGGCGATGGTCGCCGTGACGTTCTCGATGGACCCGGAGTCGCCAGGTTTCGAAGCGCTGCGCCAGGAATTCCTTGAGCGCTACCTCAAGGACTGCGCGGTGCACAGCAAATTGTTCGACGGTATGGCCGAGCTGCTGGAAGACATCGAGAAGGCCAAGCTGGTCTGGGGCGTGGTCACCAACAAGCCGCTGCGCTTTGCCGAGCCGATCATGCAGCAACTGGGCCTGGCCGAACGCTCGGCCGTGCTGATCTGTCCGGACCACGTGAAGAACAGCAAGCCCGACCCGGAGCCGATGATCCTGGCGTGCAAGATGCTCGACCTCGACCCGGCCAGCGTGTTGTTCGTGGGCGATGATTTGCGTGATATCGAATCCGGTCGCGATGCCGGCACCCGGACGGCGGCAGTTACCTACGGCTATATCCATCCGGACGACAATCCGCGTCACTGGGGGGCGGATGTGGTGGTGGACCACCCATTGGAGCTGCGCAAGGTGCTGGATAGCGCGGTGTGCAGTTGCTGATTTAACTGATCGATGAAGATCCAATATGGGAGGGGGCTTGCTCCCGATTGCAGTGTGTCAGTCACTGCATTTGTTGACTGATCCACCGCTATCGGGGCAAGCCCCCTCCCACAGTTGATCTTCGGCGTTTTCGAATGTGAGGTTATGTATGTTTGATTATTCCGCCCCTCCAGAACTGCTCAAAGGCCGGGTGATCCTGGTCACCGGTGCCGGCCGCGGGATCGGCGCGGCTGCGGCGAAAACCTACGCCGCCCACGGTGCTACCGTGCTGCTGCTGGGCAAGACCGAGGCCAACCTGGCCCAGGTGTATGACGAAATCGAAGCCGCCGGCCAGCCGCAACCGGTGGTGATCCCGTTCAACCTGGAGACCGCCCTGCCCCATCAATACGATGAGCTGGCAGCAATGATCGAAAAGGCATTCGGCCGCCTCGACGGCCTGCTGCACAACGCCTCGATCATCGGACCGCGCACGCCCATCGAACAATTGTCCGGCGAGCACTTCATGCGAGTGATGCACGTCAACGTCAACGCGATGTTCATGCTGACCAGCACCCTGCTGCCGTTGCTCAAGCTGTCCACGGATGCGTCGGTGGTGTTCACTTCCAGCAGCGTCGGGCGCAAGGGCCGCGCGTATTGGGGCGCTTACGGAGTGTCGAAGTTTGCCACTGAAGGCTTGATGCAGACCCTGGCCGACGAGCTGGAAGACGTCGCCGCCGTGCGCGCCAACAGCATCAACCCGGGCGGTACGCGCACCAGCATGCGAGCCCAGGCCTACCCAGGGGAAAACCCGATGGAACGGCCGGCGCCGGAAGAAATCATGCCGGTGTACCTGTACCTGATGGGGCCGGACAGTGCAGGGATCAATGGGCAGGCATTTGATGCGCAATAACCCCTGACACAACCTGAAGCAAAATGTGGGAGGGGGCTTGCCCCCGATTGCGGTGGATCAGCCCATGAATCTGTTGGCTGACAGACCGCTATCGGGGGCAAGCCCCCTCCCACATTGGTATTGCAGCGCTCGTCAGTTTTTCACCACTTCCTCAAGCGTGAAGCGGCCCAGCGGGTTCTGCAGGAAGTTGCTCACATTCTTGCGTGAGATATTGATGTAAGGGCTGTAGTACAGATCGATCCAGTTCACGTCCTGTTTCGCCAGTTTCTGCAACTCCACGTACATCTGTTCACGCTTGGCCGGGTCGGCCTCGATGCGCGCCTGCGCCACCAGGGCCTTGACCTTGTCGTTCTGGTAACGGGTCATGTAGTTCTGGTTGGTGTCATGACCCAGCACGAAAGTGGTCTTCTGGTCCGGGTCGAGGATGTCGTTGGTCCAGTACATCACCGAAATATCGTACTCACCGTCCACCAGCATCTGCCAGCTCTGGGTCGGGTCGACCTTTTGCAGGTTGGCGGTGACGCCGACCTTGGCCAGTTGATCCTTGATGATCACCGCAATCTGCTCGTCCGCTTCGTTGCCGGCGTTGACCACGTAGTTGAGCTTCAGGTCCTTGGCGCCTGCATCGGCCAGCAGCTTTTTCGCCGCAGTCGGGTCATACGGGCGTTGCAGGTTATTGGCGTAGTGAAAGAGCGAGCCTTTCGGGATGTAGGAATAGGCCACGGTGCCTTGTCCGTAAGTGGCGGTCTTCACCAGCGATTGTTTATCGATGGCCATGTCCAGCGCTTCACGCACTTCTGGCTTGGCCAGCAGGCCATGCGCGTGGTTGATCAGCAGGTGATCTTCGCGGGTGGACGGGTCGGCATGGATCACCACGTTCGGGTCTTTCTTCAGCTCTTCAACACGGGAGAAGGGTACGAAGATCGCCGTGTCCAGCTCGTTGTTCTGCACCATGCGCATGCGTGTGTTGTCGTCCGTGACCGACACCCACTCCACCCCGTCCAGGCTGACGTTGCCGGCCTGCCAGAAGTTCGGGTTCTTCTTCAGGATCACGCGGTCGCCCTTGCGCCATTCGTCCACGGTGAAGGCGCCGGAGGTCACCGGGTTTTCCGAGTAGGCGTCTTCGCCCATTGTCGTCATGGCTTTTTCCGACAGGATCGACACCGTTGGCGACGCCAATTGCGAGAGAAACGCCACCGCCGGCGTTTTCAGGGTCACGACCAGGGTTTTCCCATCGCGGGCCTTGGCGGTGTCGATCAGGCTGAACGGGTCGCTCCACAGCGAGGCCTTGTTATCGCGGATACGCAACAGGCTGAACGCTGCGTCGCCGGCGGTGATCGGCGAGCCGTCGGAGAACTTCGCGTCGCGCAGTGTGAAGGTGTAGGTCAGGCCGTCCTTGGAAATCTCCCAGCTTTGCGCCAGGCCCGGTTCCATTTTGGTGCCCAGGTTGTCCACTCGCACCAGGGTGTCGTAGACGTTGGCAAATACCCAGGTATCGCGGTTCTGCGCGCTTTTGATCGGGTCAAAGGTGGTGCTGTCTTCACGGCAACCGATGGTCAGTACGCCAGCAGCCTGGGCCAGGCCGGCAGTGAGGGACCAGGCGGTCAGCGTGGCGGCGGCGAGTAATTTCAAATGGCGCGATTGCATGTCATAACTCCTTGTTCATGATGGGCAGGAAGGGGCAAAGGGTGTTCAAGCACGCAACTGTACCGATGCTCATGCACTGAATGGGTGGGCGGCAACACCACGGAACACATGGCCTGGGCATAGCGGCAGCGCGGGTGAAACGCGCAACCTGTGGGCAAATTCAGCGGGCTGGGTGGTTCGCCGGGCAATGGCTGCGCAGGCAACGGACGATGGGGGTCAATCTGCGGAATCGCCTCGATCAACGCCGCCGTATAGGGATGGCGCGGCGCAGTGAACACCGCTTCCACCGGCCCCTCCTCGACGATCTTGCCCAGGTACATCACCGCCACGCGGTCGCACAGGCGCCGCACGATGGCCAGGTCATGGGCGATAAACAGGATCGCCAGGTTCATGCGCTGTTGCAGTTCCAACAGCAGATTGATGATCTGGCCCTGAATCGACACATCCAGCGCCGCCACGCATTCGTCGGCGACGATCAAGCGCGGTTCCACCGCCAGCGCTCGGGCGATGCCCACGCGCTGGCACTGGCCGCCACTGAGGGAGCCGGGTTTGCGCGAGGCCAGTTCAGGACGCAGGCCAACCAGCTCGAGCAGTTCATCGACACGGGCGCGGATGTTTTGCGGCGCGACCTTGCGCTGCACCCGCAACACTTCGGCGAGGGTTTCACCGATGCTGTGACGCGGGTTCAGGGCGGCGTAGGGGTCCTGGAAGATCATCGCGGTTTCCCGGCGCAAGCGCGCAATATCGATGGCGCTGCCCCGGGCCATGTCGACACCGTCGAACAGCACTTGCCCGGCGCTGATCGGGTTGAGGTGCAAAACTGCCCGGCCCAACGTGCTTTTACCGCTGCCGGACTCGCCCACCAGCCCGAGGGTTTCACCGGCGGCCAGATTCAGCGACACCCCGTTCACCGCCCTCACCCACTGCTTGCTCAACCCGAACAGGCCACCGCCGGATGCGGCAAAGCGGACCTCCAGGTCCTTGATCTGCAACAGGCTCATGGGCGCCCTCCGAGGGGATAGTGACAGGCAACTCGCGCGCCTTCCGGCAACAGTTCGGTACACAGGGCGCCGACCTGCGGGCAGCGCGGGTTGAAGCGGCAACCGCCCGGCAATGCGTCGAGCAGCGGCGGCTGGCCAGGGATGGTGCGCAACAACGCATGGCCGCTGCTGTGGGCCGGCTGGCAATCGATCAGGCCGGCGGTGTACGGGTGCCGTGGCTGGGCCAGCAGTTCGTATTTGCTGCCGTGTTCGCACAGGCGCCCGGCGTACATCACCGCGATGGAGTCGCAGCTTTGCGCGACCACGCCGAGGTCGTGGGTGATCATGATGATCGACAGGCCACGCCTGTCGCGAAGGTCGAGCAACAACCGCAGGATTTGCGCCTGCACCGTCACATCCAGGGCCGTGGTGGGTTCGTCGGCGATCAGCACCTTCGGGTTGCACCCCAGCGCTACCGCAATCATCGCGCGCTGGCGCATGCCGCCGGAAAACTCATGGGGATAGTTGTCGACACGGGCCTGCGGGTCCGGAATGCCCACTTGGCGCAGCACGTCGATGGCCTGCCGGCGCGCGTCTTTCTTCGAGGCGCCTTGATGCAGGCGGATGCCTTCGGCGATCTGCTCGCCGATACGCATCAACGGGTCCAGATGGCTGCTGGGGTTCTGGAAGATCATGCCCAACTGCCCGCCACGGACGGCGCGCATGCCGGCTTCATCCAGGCGCAGCAGGTCCTGGCCGGCCAGGTGTACCGTGCCGCCCTGCACGCGCAGGTTGGGCGATGGCAGCAGGCGCATCAGGCCGCGACAGGCCAGGGTCTTGCCCGAACCGCTTTCACCGACCAACCCGAGGATTTCACCCTCGGCCAGGTCAAAGGACACGCGGTCGACCAGGGTCAGCGCATGCCCGGCGTTATCGGCGATCACGCTGAGGTCGCGCACTTGCAGCAGGCTCATGAACGATCCCCCAGGACTTGCGCCACACCATCGGCCAGCAGGCTGAAGCCCATGGCCAGGGTCACGATGGCCACGCCCGGGAAGGTGCAGATCCACCAGGCGGTGGTGATAAAGGCCTGGCCCTCGGCGACCATCGTGCCCCATTCGGCCGTCGGTGGCTGCACGCCCAGGCCCAGGTAGCTCACCGCAGCGCCGTTGAGCAGCACCAGCACCGCGTCGGACATGGAAAACACGATCGAGCCAAACATCGCATTGGGCAGCAAATGCCGGAACAGAATACGCCCATGACCAAACCCCAGGCTCCTGGCGGCCAGGGCAAAGTCGCTCTCCTTGAGTACCAGAATCTGCGAGCGGATCAACCGCGCATACGAGACCCAGCCCACCAGCGCCATAGCGATGTAAAAGCTCTGCAGTCCAGGCCCGAGAATGGCCATGATCGCCAGCATCAACACCAGAAACGGGAACGCCAGGACCACATCGATCACGCGCATGCACACACTGTCCAGGCGTCCGCCGATATACCCGGAGATTGCACCGATGAAGGTGCCGATCATGAACGGAAAGATCACCCCGACAATCGCCAGTTGCAAGTCGATGCGCGCGCCCCAGATCACCCGCGACAGCACGTCGCGGCCGTAGTTATCGGTGCCGAACAGGTGCGCAGCACCGGGCGCCAGCAGGCTCATATCGGTGTTCTGCGCAATCGGGTCGTAGGGCGCGATCCACGGCGCGAACAGCGCCAGGGTCAGCCACGTGAGCAGTATCAACAGGCCCCACGCGGCGGTCAGCCGGCCGTTGCGAAAACCCAGGCGCAGGCGCAAACGCCAGGGCGCTATCAATGGGCGGCTGTTCATTGCATTTTCACCCGTGGGTCGAGGGCCACCGTGACCACGTCGGCGATGAAGTTGACCACCACCGTCGCACAGGCCAGCACCATCGCCACGCCCTGTACCACCATGTAGTCGCGGGTAAAAATACCGCGCACCAGCAACTGGCCGATGCCGGGAATGGCGAACAGGCTTTCGATGACCACCGTGCCGCTGATCAGCCAGCCGATATTCACAGCCAGCAGGTTGACGGCCGGCACCAGGGAGTTGGGCACGACATGGCGGCGGAACACGGCGGCTTCCGACAGCCCCCGCGCCCGCGCTGCGGTGACATGATCGGCCTGCAGTTCCACCAACATGCTCGCGCGCAAATTGCGCACCAGCACTGCCGACAGCGCCAGGGCAATGGTCAGACACGGCAGGACCATATGATGGGCCTTGTCCAGCCAGGTGCGACCGTAACCGGACACCGGAAACAAGCCCCACTGCACACTCAGCAACAGGATCAGCATCAGGCCCAGCCAGAACGCCGGCATGCCCAGGCCGACTGTGGTGAATACGCGGATCAGGTTGTCTGGCCAACCGCCTTTATTGCGCGCCGCCAGTGTCGCCAGCGGGACAGCGATCAACAGCGCCAGCAGCACACTGCCGAGCACCAGCACCAGCGTCGGTTCGATACGCGTGACGATCAGCTTCAGGGCGTCGACCTTGTACAGCAGCGATTGGCCGAGATCGCCCTTGAGCAGGTTCTTCAGGAAGTAGAAATATTGCAGCCACAACGGTTCATCGAGGCCGTACTGGGCGCGGATTTTCAGCAACGCGTCGGGCGTGCTGCGCGAACCCAGCAGCGCGCGCGCCGGATCGCCCGGGATCGAACGCACCAGCACAAAGGTGATCAGGCTGATGCCCAATAGCACTGGCAACAATTGCAGGGGCCGGGACAGTACAAAGCGGTAACGCGCGAGGTTCATTCGTCAGCCTCGGTGGCGGGCGAGAAAGTCCAGCAGCACCGGAAAATACGCCTCGGGTTCTTCGTAGAACGGCATATGGCTGCTGTTGGGAAATACGTGCAGTTCGGCGTGCCGGGCCGCCATCTTCATGCGCAGGGCACAGGCCGGCGTGAGTTCGTCGTGCTGGCCGGTGGTGATCAGGATCGGCATCTTGAACGTGGCCATTTCAGGAATGCGGTTCCAGTCCTTGAGGTTGCCGATATACAGGAATTCGTTGGGCCCCTGCATGGTTTCGTAAGGCCCCATGTTCCAGTCGCCGAGGGAGCGTTTTACCGGCTCCGGCCATTCGTCCAGGCGGCACACGTGACGATAGTTGAGCAAGGTGATGGCGGCTTGATACTGCGGGTGATCGAGCGTGCCCATGGCTTCATGGCGCTGCATCATGGCCACGGTTTCGCTGCCAAGGGCGCCGCGCAGGCGTTCGAGTTCCCGGGACAGGTGGGGAATATCGCCGACCGTGTTTTCGAGGATCAGGCTTTTCAGCGCATCGGGGTAATGGATGGCGTACTCGATACCCAGCCAACCGCCCCAGGAATGCCCGAGCAGATGCACGGGCCCCAGGCCCAGTGCCTGGCGCACGGTCTCGACTTCTTCGACATAACGGCGGATTTCCCACAGGGAAACGTCGGTCGGTCTGGCTGATGCGCCTGTGCCAAGCTGGTCGAATGCAACCACTCGCAGGTTATGGTCTTTGAGCCAGCCATGGGCGTCGCGCAAATAGTCACACGGCAGGCCCGGCCCGCCGTTGAGGCACAGCAGCACCTCATCGCCTTCGCCAAAGCTGTAGACCACGAGATTATGGCCGTCGACTTGCACGTTGTACTGCTGGTCGGGGGCAATTTCACGCCACATGCATACATTCCTTGTGTTGTATCGGCCTGGCAGGTAGTGGCCGTTTGTACGTCAACACTACCGAGGATGCCGCGCGTCCATAACCTAGCGTTTCTTATAGGTTTGGCCTGGCAGTCCTTCGCCGGGGCGTGGCATTCTACTTGCAGCAAGTCGAGATTCAAATGAATTCGGGAGCAGAACGGATGCTGGCCAGGCTAACTGCCTTCAATAATCGCCTGATGCCGGGCAGGAGCCTGGACGAGCAGATAGACAATACGTTTATCCTCGCCCAACAGCTGGGTTTCGATGCGCTGGTGTACGACTACACGCCGGTGCCCATCGACCTCAACGGGGTGCTGATCACGCCCTCGGTGCTGCAACTGCGCAACACGCCGACCGACTGGCACGCCTTGTGGTGCAGCGAAGGGTTCTACCAGATCGATCCGGTGCAACACTTGGCCTTGCGCAGCGTATCGCCGTTTGTCTGGTCGTATGAGGCAAAGGCCGAGACTGCACTGCAAACGATCATCGACCCCTGCCATGCACCCGTTTGCTCCTACCTACACGAACAACAGTTGACCTGCGGCGTCAGCGTGCCGATCCACCTGCCCCGTGGTGGCTTCGCTTCACTGACCGGGCTGCGCACCGGTAAGGCGAGCACGGTATTGAAAGATGCGCAGCAAACCTTGTCGGACTTCAGCGTGATCGGCCACGCGTTACAGGAGGCGGCTTATCCTTTGTTCAACAAAGCAGTGCGCACCTACCCGCATATCCATCTGACCAAGCGCGAGCGCGAGTGCCTGAAATGGGCGGCCGAAGGCTTGACTGCGGCCGAGATCGCCACGCAATTGACCCGTTCGCTGGCGGTGGTGACCCTGCACCTGGCATCGGCCATGCACAAGTTGGGCGCCAAGAACCGCGTGCAGGCGGTGGTGCGCGCCACGCACTACCGGTTGCTGGACGATTGATCCTTATCTAAAACCTAGCTGTTTTGCTAGTTACCTAAACGTCGCGTGCAGACTATCGTAGCCATGATCCTTTTTTCAGAGCAGGGTACGAAATGGAATTCATCGACAAAGTCCGCGAAGGCTACGCCCCCTTCGGCGCCTATCAGACGTGGTATCGCATCACGGGCGAGCTGTCCACCGGCCGCACACCACTGGTGATCATCCATGGCGGCCCCGGCTGCACCCACGATTACGTCGACGCGTTCACGGATGTCGCCGCCAGCGGCCACGCGGTGATTCACTACGACCAGTTGGGCAATGGGCGCTCGACGCACTTGCCGGAAAAACCGGCTTCGTTCTGGACCGTCGAGCTATTCCTCGACGAATTGAACAACCTGCTCGACCACCTGCACATCAGCGACAACTACGCGATCCTCGGGCAATCCTGGGGCGGCATGCTCGGCAGCGAACATGCGATTCTGCAGCCCAAGGGCCTGCGCGCCTTTATCCCGGCCAACTCACCGACGTGCATGCGCACCTGGGTCAGCGAGGCCAATCGACTGCGCAAGCTGTTGCCCGAAGGTGTACATGAAACCCTGCTCAAGCATGAAGCCGCCGGTACCTACCAGGACCCGGAATACCAGGCCGCCTCGCGGATTTTCTACGACCAGCACGTGTGCCGGGTCAACCCGTGGCCGGAAGAAGTCGCGCGCACCTTCGCCCAGGTCGATGCCGACCCGACGGTGTATCACGCCATGAGCGGCCCGACGGAGTTCCATGTGATCGGCAGCTTGAAGGACTGGAACGTGATCGGTCGCTTGTCTGCGATCAACGTGCCGACCCTGGTGATCTCCGGCCGGCACGACGAGGCCACGCCGCTGGTGGTCAAGCCGTTCCTGGACGAAATCCCGGACGTGCGCTGGGCGCTGTTCGAAGACTCCAGCCACATGCCCCACGTGGAAGAACGCCAGGCGTGCATGGGGACGGTGGTGAAGTTCTTGGATGAAGTATGTTCAATGCCGCACCAAGCCCTCAAGGCTGGCTAATTCCAATGTGGGAGGGGGCTTGCCCCCGATAGCGGTGTGTCAGCCACTGGAGTTTTGACTGATACACCGCCATCGGGGGCAAGCCCCCCTCCCACATTTAGACCTTGCTGGTTTCAGCCTTCACTGTTCTCTTCGGCATATCCGCCACCAGTGGAATCTCCTTGCCTTCGGCATCGAACAGCTTGCCGCCCCGGTAGTAATCACCATCGCGCAATGCCGCCACGTCGCGAAAGCACAAACTGCGCTCAGTCCCCGCCACGAATACCGACTGCTGGTCGGAGTTACCGGCGGTGAAGTGGTTGAACGTCAGGTTGAGCAAGATCGCCATGATCGCCGACGAGCTGATGCCCGAATGGAAAATGGTCGCGAACCAGCTGGGAAACTGGTCGTAGAAGCTGGGCGCGGCGATAGGAATCATGCCGAAACCGATACTCGTGGCGACGATGATCAGGTTCATGTTGTTGCGGTAATCCACCTTGGACAATGTGCGAATACCGCTGGCCGCCACCGTGCCGAACAACACAATGCCGGCACCGCCAAGTACCGAGGTAGGCACTGCGGCAATCACCCGGCCCATGAACGGCAGCAGGCCAAGCACCACCAGGAACACGCCGCCGGTTGCCACCACAAACCGGCTTTTCACCCCGGTCACCGCCACCAGGCCGACGTTCTGGGCGAACGCACTCTGCGTGAATGAACCGAAGATCGGCGCGAACAGGCTCGACAGCATGTCGGCGCGCAGGCCGTTGCCCAGGCGTTTGGAGTCGACCTTGGTGTCGATGATCTCGCCCACCGCTAAAATGTCCGCCGAGGTTTCCACCAGCGTCACCATCACCACAATGCACATGGAAATGATCGCCGCCACATGAAAGGTCGGCATGCCGAAATGGAACGGCGTGGGAAAGCCGAACATGGGCCCCTGGGTCACGCCGGAGAAGTCGGCCATGCCCAGGAACACCGCGATCACCGTGCCGATCACCATCGCCAGCAGAATCGACAGGCGCGAGATGGTCGCGCTGCCGATTTTGCTCAGCAGCAACACCAGCACCAATGTCAACGCAGCCAGGCCGATATTCGACATGCTGCCGAAATCCGCCGCGCGGCTGTTGCCGCCCATGGCCCAGCGCGCCGCCACGGGCATCAGGGTCAGGCCGATGGTGGTAATGACGATACCGGTCACCAGCGGCGGGAAAAACCGGGTAATGCGCGAGAACACCGGGGTGATCAACAACCCAATCAACGACGCGGCCATCACCGCGCCGAGAATCGCCGGCACGCCCCCTGCCCCGTCGCTGCCAACGATCGCCACCATGGTCGCCACACCGGCGAACGACACGCCCTGCACCAGCGGCAACTGGCAGCCGAAGAACGGCAAGCCAAGGGTTTGCAGCAACGTGGCCAAGCCACCGGCAAACAACGACGCGGCGATCAACAGGCCGATATCCGCCGGCGACAACCCGGCCGCCTGGCCGACGATCAATGGTACGGCAACGATGCCACCATACATGGTGAGCACATGCTGCAGGCCGTAGGCCATGTTGGCGGCGACCCCCAGATTTTCATCTTCGGGCCGCTGCGGTGACGCCTTCGGGATAGTCATGGTGAGCGCATCTCTGTTTTTGTTGTGCGCTCACTGTATGCAATGTTGAGACTGTATGTCCATAGAGTTGTATACAATCATTCGGACAAGATAGTCTGCCGAGGCGTTACAAAAACAATCCGGCCGTCATGAGCCAGAACGCGTTCAAGCTGAAGAAACTCAATCCAAATGTGGGAGGGGGCTTGCCCCCGATAGCAGTGGATCAGCCAGCACATTTGGCGCTGATATACCGCAATCGGGGGCAAGCCCCCTCCCACATTTTTACTTCAGATCAGTTGCCAGCTCAGAGCACTGCGCCTTCGGCCGCGCCAGCCAGTAACCCAGCACCGCCAACGGTGCGGTCGCCAGCATCACAATCACCGTGATCAACAGCGCCTGCTCGATCATTGATGACACCAACAGACTGGCGAGAAAACACAAGCCCAATTGCAGGGTGTTTTGCAGAGCGGCTGCTTTACCGGAATTTTCCGAAAACGGCATCAGCGCATTCGCCACCACGATCGGGTAGCTGGCCCCGTTGCACAGCGCCATCAGGCAGAAAGGAATCAGCAAGGTGGTGAGGGTCGGCACTGTCAACGTTGCAACCAGGTACAACGCCACCATGCTCAGGCAATAGAAAGCGAGCAACCACGGTAGCAAGGTTTTGCCCGGCAAGCGCTGCAAGGCGCTGCGGCAACTGTAGCCGCCGACGAGAAAGGCCAGGGTGGGCAGCACGTAACTGAGGCCGATGTCACTCGGGGTGTAGCCCATGCCACCGAGGATGAAGGGCGAAGCGGTCAGCCAGGCAAAGAAACTGGCGGAGCAGGCGGCAAATATCATGACGTTGCCGGTAAATACCCGTGAAGTGAGCAGCTGTGCATAGCCCAGGCGCACGGGGTGGCGCGTTTGACGCTTCGGTGCGGCGCGCAGGAACACTGTCGGCAACAGCAGAAGCAGCGACACACCCAGCAACACGCCAAAAATCGCCTGCCAGCCAAAGTGATTCAACACCATCGCGCCCAACAACGGCGCCAACGCCGGCGACAGCGACATCAGCGGCATGATGCTGGCGAACACGCGGTGAGCCTTGTCCGCCGGGTAACGATCAATCACCAGCGCTTGCCAACTCACGGCGGCAGAGCACACACCGATCGCCTGCATAAAGCGCAATGCCCAGAGCTGCGGCGCCGTCTGCACCCAGAACATACCCAGGCACCCAATCACAAACAGGCTCAACCCCATGAGCAGGACCGGCTTGCGCCCGAGCCGGTCGGACAGTGGCCCCCACAGCAACTGCCCCAGCGCAAAACCGGCAAGGAAAATGCTCAAGCTGGCGCCCACGGCCCCCGCGCCAATCTGCAACTGCTCGCCCATGGCGCCAAACGCCGGCAAATACATGTCCATGGCGAGATAACCGAGCATGCTCAGCCCCGCCAGATACCACGTGAAACCAAAAGAATTTTTCATTGAAGCCTTGTCGATCCTGCCATCAAACTATTTGCTGACTGGCGCCCATTATGAAGCTGGCAGTTTTCCTGTGAAGTGATAATAATTGAATAGTCTTATCAATAATTTTGAAGGCAACTGCCATGTGGTCCGAATACTCCCTGGATGTGGTCGATGCCGTCGCACGCCACGGCAGTTTCAGCGCCGCCGCCCAGGAACTGCATCGCGTGCCGTCGGCCATCAGTTACACGGTGCGCCAGCTCGAAGAGTGGCTGGCCGTGCCGCTGTTTGTACGGCGCCACCGTGACGTGGAACTGACGCCCGCCGGCCGCCTGTTTATCGACGAAGCCCGCGGGGTGATGAAAAAAATGCTCGGCACCCGCCGCCTGTGCCAGCAAGTGGCCAATGGCTGGAGCGGCCAATTGAAGGTGGCGGTGGATTCCATCGTCAAGCCGCACCGCTGTCGGCAACTGGTGCTGGACTTCTATCGACAGTTTCCCGACGTGGAATTACTGCTGGAGTACGAGGTGTACAACGGCGTGTGGGATGCGCTGGCGGACGAGCGCACCGACATTGTGATCGGCGCCACCAGCGCGGTGCCGGTGGCCAGCCACTTCAGCTTTCGTGACATGGGCTTGTTGAACTGGTTGTGCGTGGTCAGCGCCAAACATCCCCTGGCAGCGGTCAGCGGCCTGCTCAGTGACGATCAACTGCGCCCCTTTGCCTCACTGTGCATGACCGACACCTCGCGCAACCTGCCCAAGCGGGACACCTGGACCCTGGATAACCAGCGCCGCCTAGTGGTGCCCAACTGGTCCTCGGCGCTCGATTGCCTGCGCGACGGTTTGTGCGTCGGCATGGCCCCGGCGCATCAGGTGCTGCCGTGGGTCGAGCGCGGCGAGCTGGTGGCGCTGCAACTGCACCGCCCCTTCCCGGCCAGCCCATCCTGCGTGGCCTGGGCGCAGAACAAACTGTCGCCGGCCATGGCGTGGTTGCTGGAGTACCTGGGGGATACCGAGACCCTGAATCAGGAGTGGTTGAATGGAATCTGAAAAGCGGCACAGAATTCTGAGGGAGGGGAGCGCCTAGCTCTTGCTCGCGAGAAACTTACCGGCACCGCGTTCATTCAGAAAGCACGCGTTATCGTTGACGTTTTTCGCGAGCAAGCTCGCTCCTACAGACGGTATTAAGGCTGCCCCCTCCCACATTTTGATTGCCTTTCAATCCAGCAGTCGGGTGATGGCTCGTACGATCATCTCCACTTCCTTGCTGTGCAACGTCAGCGGCGGCAACAGGCGAATGATCTTGCCCCGCGTGACGTTGATCAACAGCCCGTGCTCCTGGGCGGCACGGTGTGCAAGGTCGCGATAAGGGCTGGCCAGTTCAATCCCGATCATCAGGCCTTTGCCACGAATCGCCCGCACTTGCGGGTGCCCATCCAACTCAATGCGCAAGCGATCCAGCAAGTGTTCGCCCTGGCGAGCAGCGTTCTGCAACAAGCCTTGCTCATGAATAATATCCAGCACGGTGCAAGCGACACGGCACGCCAGCGGGTTGCCGCCAAAGGTGCTGCCATGGCTGCCCGGCGTGAACAATTCGGCGACGCCGGCGCGGGCCAGGCAGGCGCCGATCGGTATGCCGTTGCCGAGGCCTTTGGCCAGGGTCATCACGTCGGGGACAATGCCCTCGTGCTGAAAGGCAAACCAGGCCCCCGTACGGCCAATGCCGGTCTGTATTTCATCGAGCATCATCAGCCAGCCGTGGCGCGTGCAGTGATCACGCAGCGCTTTCAGATAGCCGGGCGGTGCCGGTAATACACCGCTTTCGCCCTGGATCGGCTCCAGCAGCACGGCGGCGATACGCGCGCCACAGTGTTGGGTGATACGTTCCAGTGCGTCCAGATCGCCAAAACCCACCTTCAGAAAATCCCCCGGCAAACGTTGAAACCCAAGGCGTACCGACGGCCCGTCGCTGGCGGCCATGGTGCCCAGCGTGCGCCCGTGGAAAGCGTTCTCCATCACCACCACCAGGGGTTGCTCAATGCCTTTTTTCCAGCCATGCAGTCGTGCCAGTTTCAGCGCTGCTTCATTGGCTTCAGCGCCTGAATTGTTGAAGAACGCGCGGTCCAGCCCGGACAGCTGGGTCAGGCGCCTGGCCAGACGCTGTTGCCAGTCAATGCTATAGAGGTTGGAGGTGTGCAACAGCAGGCCGGCCTGCTCGCTGATGGCCGTCACCAGCCGTGGGTGGGAATGGCCGACATTGGTCACGGCCACGCCCGCAACCGCGTCCAGGTATTCGCGGCCATGCTGATCCCACAGACGGGTGCCCAAACCACGGGTGAAACTCAGGGCCAGGGGTTGATAGGTGCTCATCAGGCAGGCGGCAGTCATGGGGCGGGCTCCAGTGCATCATTGCGGTGTTTAAGTATCGTTAGCCACCACAGCTGGATAAACTGCGAATTACTGCAATTACTTTAAACCAGGACTTGATAATGGATCTGTTCCAAGCCATGTCGGTGTACGTGAAAGTCGTCGAGACCGGCAGCATGACCGCTGCCGCGCACGAGTGCGGGATGTCGACCACCATGGTCGGCAACCATCTGCGGGCGCTGGAGCAACGACTGGGCGTCAGTTTGCTCAAACGCACCACCCGCAAACAGAACCTTACCGAATTTGGCGGGCAGTATTATCAGCGCTGTCTGGAAGTGCTGGGGCTGGTGGCCGACTCCGAGCTGCTGGCGGAGCAGATTCACAGCGAAGCCCCCAAAGGCAGCCTGCGTATCACCGCCCCGCCCGTGTTCGGCACCGAACGTCTCGTGCCGGCCTTGAGCGAGTTTTCCCAGCGCTACCCGCTGATCGACCTGTACGTGGTGCTGAGCAATGAGCGGATGGACCTGGTCGACAGCGGCTTCGACGTGGCGATCCGTCTCGGCGAACTGGAAACCTCCAGCGTGATCGCCAGGCCCCTGCAGGCCTACACCCTCACCCTCTGCGCGTCCCCTGCGTACCTGGCGCGGCGTGGCACGCCGCAGACTCCGGCTGACCTGCAGCAACACGACTGCCTGGCCTTCGCCTACCCTGCGACCGACAACTGGCGCGACACCGACAAACTGTGGCGCATGACCGGGGACGCGGGCGAGGTAGAGGTGCCGGTGGCCGGCTCATTGACCATCAACAGCTCCCAGGGCTTGCGCCAGGCGGCGGTAAACAGCATGGGCATCATCATGCTGGCGGATGCCCTGGTGCAACCGGACCTGGAGAGCGGCAATCTGGTCGCCTTGCTGACCGGCTACAAACTGCCCAGCCGGCCCATGCACCTGCTGTATCGCCAGGACCGTTATCGCCTGCCCAAGCTGCGGGCCTTCGTCGATTTTGTCATGGAGAAGTGGGCGCGCTAGAACGCCACGCCCCGTTCACGCAGATGCGCGGCGGTGCGCTCGGCCGACACATGGTGGATGCCCTGCCAGCCAAGGGCGATGGCCGCGTCGACATTGCCGGCGACATCATCAATGAACACCACCTCATTGGGCTGGATGTCCGGCAGATGGGCACGGATCCGCGCAAGACTGGCCTGGTAGATCGCCGGGTCCGGCTTGATCAGTTTCAATTGGCCGGAGACGACGATATCGCGGAACAATTGCAGGAGCGGGTAGCGTTCAAGGGCATAGGGAAAGGTTTGCGCCGACCAGTTGGTCAGCCCGAACAACGGCATATTGGCGTGATGCAACGCGGTGAGAATCGCAACCCCTTCCGGCAACGCACCACGCAACATTTCGTGCCAGCGCGCGTAATAAGCCTCGATCAAGGCCCGGTGTTCAGGATGTTGGGCAATCAGGCTGCGGGTGCCTTCAGCCAGGCTTCGGCCGGCATCCTGCTCGGTGTTCCAGGCCTGGGTGCAGATATTCTCGAGAAACCATCGCCGTTCCTGCTCGTCGGCAATCAGCTTGCGATACAGATGCTGCGGGCTCCAGTCAAACAACACGCCACCGAAATCAAACACTACCGCACGGATCGTCATGGGTTTGCTCTCGTTTGCACAATGAGTGGGGCAGTCTGGCATGCGCAGGACCCGCAGCAGAAGGCAAGCACGCGTAGGATCGTTCTGAAAATTCACCAAACCTCTGCGTAAGGAGCCAATCTCTTTTACTGTCAGCCCTATCAAGGAGAACAGTGACTGAACGGAATCATCCCGCACTGCCGCTAGACGTGACGTAGAGGTATTCCGATGAAAACCAGGACTCTCAGTGTTACATCACCCTCCGCACTCAGCATGGAAGCCTTGCACCGCAAACAGTCCCTTCAGAAAAACGCAGGTGCCGGAGAATCCGACAGCCTGCACACCCCCCTGATCGAGCGGGTAAAAGAGCAAACAGGAATAGTTTCAAGCCACCTTGAACCCTTGCAACAGATCGCGGCGACCACCAACTCCATCATCGGCATACGCCCAGTCGAGTCCGTGGCTACCGGACTGATAGAAGCCGGACACCCCACCAAGGATTTTCACATCAAGGGCAAAAGTGCCAACTGGGGGCCGCAGGCCGGTCTGATCTGTATCGACCAGGCCTTCAGCAAGCTGGAGGGCACGCCGGAAAAAGTCGCTGGCGCCAACGTGCAGATCCTGGATTGTGTCGCGCAAGGCCATGCAGTCCCGATCCCGCTGAAACTCTCGCGCGGCCGCCTTAACGAATTGGTGAAGCTGGGCGCTATCACTGAGCTGTCTGCAAAAGACGCCAACGGTACGCTGCACCTCAGCGCCCAAGGGCCGAGCGGGCAACGCTATACGTTTCAAGCCCGTTGCGCTTCGCCCGCCGCCGACACCTATCTGATCACCCACCAGGACAAGCCGCTTGAAGTGCTGGCCAAGCAGGCAGAGGGCAAGCCTTTGACCGCCGACTACGATCTGCATATGGTCGCGCCGCACCTGAGTGACTTCGGGGCCCAGGATAAGCTCCCCGTATCGGGTGTCGCGCACAGCGTGTTCAAGGAACGAATCAGTGGGTACAAAAAGGTACCGCAAGAACTGCACGCGGACTTTAAAAGCGCGGACAGTTTCTATCAGAAAGAAGATCCCCATCTCGGCAATGCAACTGCGCGACTGCAGCAGATGATAAACATCATCAACCGCAAACTGGTGGGTGATGCGGAGCCAGTGGTTCACCACAGTGCGGATTCAGGCAACCCGTTCACGGACGTGAGCGCAAATTACCCGGTGACCTTTTTCCTGCCGGCGAAACTGGGCAGATTCGATGAAATCAGCATCATCTGTAACGCTCGGGAAATGGCCGAATTCATTAACACCGCCAAGGACAGCGGCTATCATTTGCCGTTGAATCCACTCTGGGAGAAAGAAGTGGTCGAGGTGCGACGGCCTGACTTCATCCGCGCGCAAAACCTTATTCAACTCAAACTCGGGCGAACAGCAGCCTGATCACTTTGTGATCCAGGCCGCTGCCAATCACATCATTTACGCCTGGACCAGACCGTTGATCTTGACGGTCGGGTTCACGTCCGCGTCGTAGTCCACGCCATCGACTTCAAAACCGAACAAGCGCAGGAACTCAGCCTTGTAGCCGGCAAAATCGCTGATCTCGTTGACGTTGTCGTCGGTGACCTGGTTCCACAGCGCCGCCACGGCGTCCTGGACCTTTGGCTCCAACTCGGCCAGGTCGGCACGCAGGCGACCGTCGGCATCCAGCTTTGGCTCGCTGCCGTAGAGGCTGTCCTTGAACAGGCCATAGACCTGCTCGATGCAGCCTTCGTGAGTGCCCTGCTCTTTCATGACCTTGAACAGCAGCGACAGGTACAGCGGCATGATCGGGATTGCCGAGCTTGCCTGGGTGACCACGGCCTTGAGCACCGACACACGGGCGTCGCCCTTGAGTGCAGCGAGGTTTTCGCGCAGGGTCAGGACTTTCTTGTCCAGGTCCTTCTTGGCTTCGCCGATGGAACCGTTCCAGTAGATGTCCTGGGTCAGCTTTTCGCCGAGGTAAGTGAACGCGGTGGTCTTGGCGCCTTCGGCCAGTACGTCGGCGTCGCGCAGGGCATCGATCCACAGCTGCCAGTCTTCGCCGCCCATCACTTTCACGGTGCCGTCGATTTCCTCCTGGGTCGCCGGTTCCAGCGTCGTGTCGACCACCACGCCCTTGTCGGTGTTGATCCCACGCAGGGTCACAGCCTTGCCGATCGGCTTGAGGGTGGAGGTGTGCACCACGCCTTGCGGGTCGGTACGGCGTGGCGCGGCCAGGCTGTAGACCACCAGGTCGATCTTGCCCAGGTCTTTCTTGATGGTGTCGATGGTCAGGCGCTTGATCTCGTCGGAGAACGCGTCGCCGTTGATGCTCTTGGCGTACAGGCCCTTTTGCACGGCAAACTTCTCGAACGCCGCGCTGTTGTACCAGCCGGCGGAGCTCAGCTTGCCTTCTTCGCCTTCTTTCTCAAAAAACACGCCCAGGGTGTCGGCGCCGCAGCCAAACGCAGCACTGATGCGCGCGGCCAGGCCGTAGCCGGTGGAAGCACCGAGGACCAGCACCTTCTTGGGGCCGCCTTCGATTACGCCGTTTTGGGTGACGTACTCAATCTGCTCCTTGACGTTCGCTTCACAGCCAACAGGGTGAGCGGTCACACAGATAAAGCCACGAACCCGCGGTTTGATGATCATAAAAATTCTGCCTCTTCCAAGGTGCCGAAGGCCAATGGTGGCCATTCAACTTCAATCGTACCGGTCTATGACGCCTGAAAAACCGAAGCGTCACGATAGACGCAAATCTTCCGTTCTCAAAATTCAATCCACCCACCCTGACGACCGTTACAAACTGTGCACCGCGTTAACACTTTTCGAACTATTTAAAACGCCCAAGCACGGCAGAAACCCCTATCATGACGATATTGTTTCATTATGTTTCAAGTTTGGAGCCAGGTTTCATGAGCAAAAATGCTGTCGGCAAAAAGCTGGTGTCCCTCGCCTGGGTCGTCGGCGTTCTGCTGCTGATCTACTGTTTCCCGCGTATCTGCCTGGTGTTTCTGCTGCTGGTGCTGTTCTGCGGTGTTTATGATTTTTTGCGCAACGGCCTCTACGACCGCGGCACCATCAAGAAATATTTCGTCGGAAACGGCCGCAATACCTGGGTGCTGGCACCGTTCAACACCCTGCTCGACCTGTTGAGCAAACGCAACCGGCATGTCTACACGATGCAAGACCTGCCGCCGGCCTGGCGCGAAGACCTGCAACAGGTCATTAACGACGCCATGGCCCGCAAGGAAGAAATCATCGGTTACCTGGACGCACGCATGGCCGAGAAGAAACGCGGCATGCTGTTTTTCCAGTGGTACGGCCGCCCCATCGAAACCGCCTTGGACATCCCGCAACTGCGCAAAAAACTGCCATTCGTGAAGACCATCGGCGTGTCGGTGTTCAACGAGAACCGCTCGACATCGTTCCACTTCGGCCCCCTGCGCATGATGTTCCGCGTGCTCTACAACATGGCGCCGGCGCCGCACCACGAAGGCGTGTATATCCAGGTGGGCAAGCACAAGCACTATTGGCACGACGACCCATTGTTTATCTTCGATGACACGCTGATGCATGCGTCTTTCAACAAGAACGATGCAAAACGTTACTGCCTGTTCATTGATATCGTGCGGCCAACCCGGGTGCCCTCCGTGCTTAACGCCGTGATCGCCGGTTTTGCCGGCCTGGTATTTACCCTGCGTCGAGTTTTCTACAAAAACTGGAAGCTGATCCAGTAAGTTCTGCGGCATGATGGTGCTGGACGGTGTTTGCGCTCGGCCTTGCGCCTGAGGTAAATAACCGTCTCGTGCGACCGTATACGGCGCCCATCATTCTCAAGCCACCGCGCCTGTCGTGGATGCGGTGGCTGTGCTTTCAAGGAATCAGAATGCCCCAACGTCAAGTCATCAACGCCGCCGTCAGCCCCAAGGGCAGCCTCGAAACCCTGTCACAACGTGAAGTCCAGCAACTGAGTGAAGCCGGCAGCGGCAGCGTCTACGCCCTGTTTCGCCAGTGCGCCCTGGCGATCCTCAACACCGGCGCGCATATCGACAACGCCAAGACCATCCTTGATGCCTACAAAGACTTTGAAGTGCGCATCCACCAGCAAGACCGCGGCGTACGCCTGGAACTGCTTAACGCGCCCGCCGACGCCTTCGTCGATGGCGAGATGATCGCCAGCACGCGCGAAATGCTGTTCAGCGCCTTGCGTGACATCGTCTACACCGAGAATGAGCTGGACAGCCAGCGCATCGACCTGAGCAACTCCCAGGGCATCACTGACTACGTGTTCCACCTGCTGCGCAACGCCCGTACGCTGCGCGCGGGTGTCGAGCCCAAGATCGTGGTGTGCTGGGGTGGCCACTCGATCAACACCGAAGAATACAAATACACCAAGAAAGTCGGGCACGAGCTGGGCCTGCGCAGCCTTGACGTATGCACCGGCTGCGGCCCCGGCGTGATGAAAGGGCCGATGAAAGGCGCGACCATTTCCCACGCCAAACAACGCATCACCGGTGGCCGCTACCTGGGCCTGACCGAGCCGGGCATCATCGCTGCCGAAGCGCCCAACCCGATCGTCAACGAGCTGGTGATCCTGCCGGACATCGAGAAACGCCTGGAAGCCTTCGTGCGTGTCGGCCACGGCGTCATCATCTTCCCCGGCGGCGCCGGCACCGCTGAGGAATTCCTCTACCTGCTGGGCATCCTGATGCACCCGGACAACCGCGACCTGCCGTTCCCGGTGGTGCTGACCGGGCCCAAGCATGCGGCCCCTTACCTGGAACAACTGCACGCGTTCGTCGGGGCTACCCTCGGCGAAGCGGCGCAGAAACATTACCAGATCATCATCGACGATCCGGCCGAAGTCGCGCGCCAGATGACGCTGGGCCTCAAGGCCGTGAAGCAGTTCCGACGCGAGCGCAACGACGCGTTCCACTTCAACTGGCTGTTGAAGATCGACGAAGGTTTCCAGCGCCCCTTCGACCCGACCCACGAAAACATGGCCAGCCTGCAACTGAGCCATGCGCTGCCGCCCCATGAACTGGCGGCCAACCTGCGTCGCGCGTTTTCGGGGATCGTGGCAGGTAACGTGAAGGACAAGGGCATTCGCCTGATCGAAGAAAACGGGCCGTACGAGATTCACGGTGACCCGGCGATCATGAAACCGCTGGACGAGCTGCTTAAAGCGTTTGTCGCCCAGCACCGCATGAAGCTGCCGGGCGGCGCGGCGTATGTGCCGTGCTATCGCGTGGTGCAGTGAGCGGGCGCGGTCGGTCATAGTTTGTATCGGTTTGGCCCATGGCCAAAGGTGTGGGGATTGAGAGTCCGAGCTAGGGTTTGAGGACGACTCACCACACCTGCGAGCCACCTATGGACCAACGGATATTGTCCTCCATCATTCCTTACCCTAAGGTAAGGAATATCACGATGGAGAGCTTCACTATGGCGACCGCCACACTGACTTCAAAAGGGCAAATCACCATCCCCGTCCAGGTGAGGACAGCCCTCGGCCTGGAAACAGGCGACCGGGTGGAATTCGTCGAAATGGAAGACGGCAAGTTTTCCATGATCGCCGCCAGTAAAACCGTCACCGACCTCAAGGGACTGATCAGCAAGCCTGCCACTGCTGTGTCCATCGAGGACATGAACCAGGCCATCGCGGCCCGGGGAGCAAACGCCGGATGATCGGCCTGGATACCAACGTGCTGGTGCGCTACGTCACCCAGGACGATCCCATGCAGTCAGCCAAGGCGTCCAGATTGATAGAATCACTCACCGCTACATCACCGGGTTTTGTCAGCCTGGTGACCGTTGTGGAGTTGGTGTGGGTCCTGCAGTCCTGCTATGCGTCGGCCAAAAGCGATGTGGTGATGGTGCTGGAAACCCTGCTGCACACTCGCGAGCTCACGGTTGAGCGCGCCGATATCATCTGGCAAGCCCTGCGCAAGTTCGTGGCGAACACGGCAGACTTTGCCGACTGCCTGATCGAACGCTGCGCCCATGCGGCGGGTTGCGAATACACCGCCACCTTCGACCTCAATGCGGTCAAGGCGACGGGTATGAAACGTATCGGCTAGGCCGTCTTTTGCAGGAGCGAGCTTGCTCGCGAAAAACACCAACGATTACGCGAACATTCAGGTAGCACGCGGCGCCTGTGGCTTTTTCGCGAGCAAGCTCGCTCCTACGACAGGAGAGGACGCTCGGTCAACGAATCCAGCCACCGACCTGCCAGTGATACCCGTCATTGCGCTGTACCCAATGCGGATGTACATAGCGATAACCCTCGCGCACCGGCTCCCAGTGGCCGTGCACCGCCACATAGCGCCCGCCTTGCCAGCGCCAGTAACCGCGTGACCAGATATAACCTTCGCGTACGGGTGGTTCGACTTCGATCACCTGTACGGGCGGCGGCTGCGGTGCAACAACTTCTACATACTCATGTTGTACCGGTCTGCGCTCATGCACGACACGCTCTTGCACACACCCGGATGCTGCGACGACTACCGCCGCCATTGCCGCATAACGTAGCAACATACAAAACCCTCGGGCCTAATCGCCCCGCATCTGTATCAGTAAGAAATCCCCCTTTGTTGCAACCAGGCCTCCTGCTTGGGCATGGTTTATTTTTAACAGGAGATGTCTGTCAGATTGCTGAACCCACCGGCCTCAAGACGTGCACTCGACGGTCGGTCGCTTCAGGCGCAATAAAACCAGCCCGGCAATGACCACGACGATGCCGGCGTAGGTCGAGGCATGAATCCTGTCGCCGAACATCAACGCCGCCCATACGAGGGTGACCGGAGGCTCCAGGTAAACCAACGCGGCAACTTGGGTGGCCGTCATCACACGCAGCAGCTGCCACAGGCTCAAGTAAGCGGCAAAGGTGGAAAACACCGTCAACCACACAATCGAAACCAGTACGTCGGTGTCATGGGGAATGCTCAAGGTATCGGTGTACAGCACAGCGCCGGTGAAACCGATCAGGCTCAGCAGCGATTGGATAAACAGCGGTATGAGCAAACCGACATTCTCGCTCTGCACCGAACGACGTTCGTACAGCGTCGCCAGGGTCAGCCCCAGCGCCGAGACGAGCGGCAGCCCATACATCGCCAGGCCTACCTCGGTTGCGCTATTGCTGTACTGCCCGGCGATCACAATTGCCACGCCGGCAAAGCTGATCACGAGGCCCACCCATTGCCAGCCACCGCTGCGCTCGGTGGCGCTGCCCGTCGACAATGCTGCGGTCATCAACGGCTGCATCGCCGCGATGATTGCCGCAATGCCTGGCGGCAAACCGTTCTGGATCGCCACATAGAGGCAGCTCAGATACAGAAACTGCGACAGGCAACCGATCACCGCGTAGTGGCGGATCTGCGCCCATGAAACCTTCAACAGCCTGACGTTCAGGAACAGCCCCAGGCACAGCGATACCAACAGGAATCGCCAGAACAGCAGGTTGAATGCACCTCCTTCCTGGGTGCCGAGCTTGGCGCCGATATAGCCCGAACTCCATGACAGGACAAACGCACCTTGCAACAGCACCAGTCCCAGAGTTGATCGCTTCATGCGGCCCTCCAGCCTTAGTCGATTGACTTCGAGGCTAGGGGCAGGAGACTCTTCTGTATATTTGAATAACTCGCACCATCAATCCGTAAAAGTCGAACCATGGCCAAACAGCTGAATATCGATCTACTGCGTACCTTCCATGCCGTCGCGCGCTTTGGTCGCTTCAACGAAGCGGCCGAACATGTGCACCGTAGCGCTTCCACCGTAACCACGCAGATTCAGAAACTGGAAGACCAGGTCGGCCAGCGCCTGTTCAGCCGCAGCAACCAGGGCGTGGAGCTGACGCTGTACGGCAGAAAACTGCTGGACGAAACCAGCGAATTTCTCAAAAGCCACGACCGCCTTCTGATCGCCCTGATGCCCCAGCGCATGCAGGGCAAGATCCGCCTGGGCGTGCCCGACACTTACGCGCCCGCCTTCGTCCAGGCATTTGTGCCACGACTGATCGCCGACAATCCGCTGCTGGAGCTGGAAATCGAAGCGCGCACCAGTGGCGAACTCCTGAATCTGTTCACGGCAAACCAACTGGACCTGGCAATCACCGTCAGCGCACGGCCGTTGGCACAGGGTGAGCGCCTGGGCTCGGTGCAACCGCTATGGGTGGCAGCCGAGCGGTTCAGTTCTCCGCCAAACGCGCCGCTGCCCATCACCGTGCCCATCGCTGGTTGCCCGTATCGAGCGGCGGCGTTACAGGCGCTGAAAGATCACGGGGTTTACCATCGCGTACTGCTGGAAAGCCCCAACTCATCGGCAGTAGAGGCTTGCGTGCGCAGCGGCGTGGCCGTGGGCCTGATGGAGGAAAGCCGCATGGGCGAAGGGCTGAGACACATCACGCAACTGCCGGCCCTCCCCGCCCAGCATCTGTATCTGCTGTGCGACACCGCTAATGCACTGGCGCTGCATCTGTACGAGCAAGTCAGGCACTTCAGGGTCTGAACGCCGCACACAAAAAAGCCCGCTGACCGTCACCGGTTCAGCGGGCTTTTGCTTAAGCCTTACTTACAGCGCCAGATCAGACGCCGGCTTGCTCGGCTCAGCCGCAGGCTTGGCAGCCTCGGTGGCCTGTGGAGCAGCCAGTTGCGGGATCGCTGGCGGTGGCGTCAGTTGCAGCACACCGGCCGTGTAGGCCCATTCCTTGGCGACCGCTTCAGGGCTTTCGTTCAGCTTGGTGCCGTAGCTTGGCACGATCTGGTGCAGTTTTTCCTGCCAGGCCGGGCTTGCTACCTTGTCCTTGAAGACTTTTTGCAGCACGGTCAGCATGATCGGCGCTGCGGTCGACGCGCCTGGCGAGGCACCCAACAGGCCGGCAATGGAGTTGTCGGCGGAGCTGACCACTTCGGTACCGAGTTTCAGCACGCCGCCCTGCTCTTCGTCACGCTTGATGATCTGCACACGCTGGCCGGCTTGCCACAGGCGCCAGTCGGACTGCTTGGCGTTCGGGAAGTATTCCTGCAGCGCCTTGAAGCGGTCGTCATCGGACAGCATCAGTTGGCCGGCGAGGTACTCGACCAGCGGGTATTCACGAATACCGACCTTGGTCATCGGCCAGATGTTGTGGGTGGTGGTGCTGGTCAGCAGGTCCAGGTACGAGCCTTCCTTGAGGAACTTGGTCGAGAAGGTGGCGAATGGGCCAAACAGAATCACGCGCTTGCCATCCAGCACGCGGGTGTCCAGGTGCGGAACCGACATCGGTGGCGAACCCACCGAAGCCTTGCCGTAGGCCTTGGCCAGGTGCTGCTCGGCGACGGTTGGGTTATCGGTCACCAGGAACGAGCCGCCAACCGGGAAGCCGGCGTATTCCTTGGCTTCAGGAATGCCCGACTTTTGCAGCAGGTGCAGGGCACCGCCGCCGGCGCCGATGAACACGAACTTGGCGTCGGTTTCAGTCTTGGTGCCGTCTTTGAGGTTTTTGTAGCTCACACGCCACGAACCGTCGTCGTTGCGGGTGATGTCCTGCACTTCGCTCGACAGTTTCAGGTCGAACTTGGGGGTGGTTTGCAGGTGGGCAACGAACTGGCGGGTGATTTCGCCAAAGTTCACGTCGGTGCCGATCGGGCTCCAGGTGGCCGCGATTTTCTGGTTGGGGTCACGCCCTTCCATCATCAGCGGGACCCACTTGGCGATCTGCGCCGGGTCTTCGGAGTACTGCATGCCGGCGAACAGCGGGCTCGCCTTCAGCGCTTCGTAACGTTTTTTCAGGAACTTGATGTTGTCATCGCCCCACACAAAGCTCATGTGCGGTGTGGAGTTGATGAACGAACGCGGGTTCTTCAACACGCCCTGCTGGACCTGCCAGGACCAGAACTGACGGGAGATCTGGAACGCTTCGTTGATCTCGACCGCTTTAGGGATCTCAACGTTGCCGTTCTTGTCTTCCGGGGTGTAGTTCAGCTCGGCCAAGGCCGAGTGACCGGTACCGGCGTTGTTCCAGCCGTTGGAGCTTTCTTCGGCCACGCCATCGAGGCGCTCGACCATCTCCATCGACCAGTCCGGTTCCAGCTCATTGAGCCAGACACCCAGGGTCGCACTCATGATGCCGCCGCCGATCAGCAGCACATCGACTTTCTTTGCCTCTTCCGCGTGAACGGACGTGATCCCCATCGACAAAGCCAGCCCCAGCAGGGCAGTGTTTACTTTTTTAAACATCAGTAGCACCTATGATAAAACGCCATCCGCCCCACCGCCCCTGATTGTTCAAGGCTGCAGGGTGGGCACACAAGGCCGATGGATCGACCTCACTGTTATGTCCCTTCTGCGCTGACTTCTTATCATTATTGGCTTCAGCTACCTGGGCGACAACCAACCGCTGGGACGTATACGGGTGTACGCACCAAGGAAAGCCTAGACCAGGACGGCGCGCAGAATATCACGCCAAACAGCGTTTATGCGCCGTTTGGCCGATTGACACCGCTAAATCGCAGCTTTTATCGCGCCAGTGTCAAGACTGCCAACCGCGACCTGGGGTCACAGGGCCGGAACTCTCGTGCTTGCGGCTGTTCTAGACACCTTCACAGTCGCCTGCGTAGCATCGGCGATTGTCTTTCGTGCACCTCATCCAAACAGAGCGATCCATGTCTATCCAGCAAACAACCGGGCACCTGTTGCCCGCGCGCAGCGCCGCCAAAATGGAAGCCGCGATGGCCGTGGGCGCGTTCGCCATCGGCACCGGCGAATTCGCCATCATGGGCCTGATGCCCGACATCGCCCAGAACCTGGGCTTGAGCGAACCGCAAGTCGGCCACGCCATCAGCGCCTACGCCCTCGGCGTGATGGTCGGCGCCCCACTGCTGGCCATCCTCGGCGCCAAGCTGCTGCGCAAACACATGCTGCTGTTGCTGATGGGCCTCTACGCCCTGGGCAACTTCGCCACCGCCTTCACCCCCACCTTCGGCTCGCTGGTGGCCTTCCGCTTTATCAGCGGCCTGCCCCACGGCGCCTACTTCGGCATCGCCGCCGTGGTCGCCTCCAGCATGGTGCCCACCGACAAACGCGCCGGCGCCGTGGCCCGCGTGATGATGGGCCTGACCCTGGCCATGCTGCTGGGCAACCCCATCGCCACCTTCCTCGGCCAACACCTGGGCTGGCGCTCGGCGTTCGCCCTGGTCAGCGTGATCGCCCTGCTCACCATCGCCCTGGTCTGGCAATTCGTGCCCCACCGCCACGACGAACAACGCAGCGACCCACGCAAAGAACTGCGCGCCTTCACCAAACCCCAAGTCTGGATGGCCCTGTCTATCGGCGCGATCGGCTTTGCCGGGATGTTCTGCGTATTCAGCTACCTGGCGCCGACCATGCTCGAAGTGACCAAAGTGTCGCCGCAGTGGATTCCGTTCGGCCTGGCAGCATTTGGCGTGGGCGGCATCATCGGCAACATTGCCGGCGGCAAACTGTTTGATCGCCTGCAGTTTCGGGCAGTGGGTTGGATCATGGTGTGGTCGATGGCCGTGCTGATTTTCTTTACCTTCGCTGCCGCCTCACTGTGGAGCGTACTGCTGGGCATCGGCCTGGTCGGCACCATGATCGCCATGGCCGCGCCGCTGCAAATCCGCCTGATGGACATCGCCCACGAAGCCCCAAGCCTCGCGGCGGCGTCCAACCATGCGGCGTTCAACCTGGCGAACGCGCTGGGCCCGTGGTTCGGAGGGATGGCGATTACGGCAGGCCTGGGCTGGACCAGCACCGGCTACATCGGCGCGGTAACGGCCCTCATCGGCCTGGGCCTCTACCTCATCGCCCGTCGCATGAAGGGCGGCAACTAACGCCGCCGATTTTGCGCCGATCACAGTTCCAATGTGGGAGGGGGCTTGCCCCCGATAGCAATGGGTCAGTCAACACACCACTGACTAACCCACCACCCCATCAATCATCATGCAACAACCCCGCCCCATACTCCCCATAACTACTCCCCAGCCCACTGCCACCAAAATTCATCTTGGCGGCTTTGCTGGGGCTGTGGTCCCCAAACGCCTGGCAGCCACCTGAAAAGCACGGATCACTGATCACGGCGGGCGAAGATGAACAGGCGCTCAACAGCAACGTGCCGGTGATCATTGCGACTTTGACGAGGTTCGAGATCATGATTTCAGTTCCCTGTGAGCTGGAGGCGCGTGGGTCCTCGCTTGCAGGGAATCGTAGACCTCAACGGTGCGAGGAATTATGAAACTTTGCTGGGGGACAGGATGGGTTCAGGTTGCCGCCTCGGGTAAGGCGGCAGGGTTGGTTTTCAGGCTTTGACCGGGGCGGTTACAGGCGCAACTTGCTCCTGGGCTCGGTCAACAAGCAGCGAGCTCAACTCGATTAGCTGCTGAATGCCCAGAGCGATGGCGCGTTGGGAGTCGTCGAGGTCGAACGCCAAGGTGGCGGCCATTTCGTTGGCGGATGCTAGGTTTTCGGCGGCGTTGGCCAGGAGGGTTTCGGGGTCGAGGGTGGGGTTGACGAGAAAGAGGTTATTGCTTGGGCGCTCGGCGGGCGCAGCGTCGTCGGATGGGGGCAAGTGATGATTGATTGCTCGCAGGGCTGCGGCTTGAAGCTTGGGATCAGAAGATTCAGCGTTTGAAGCATAAGGCGGATTAGGTGTGACCTTGTACATGGCGAAGCTCCTTAACTATTCAGGAACTACCAGTCTCACTTCCACATGAGAGGTGGCAGCTGTACGCAGGTGTGGAAGACCAGGGCTAAGGACCCGGCGCACCGAAGTGCCCCGCGCACAGCCGCCGAAACACATGATACAGACGTAAAAAAACGCCGGTAGGTGTTTGTGACGATTGCGTCTTAGCTTGGTACGGACTTCCACATCCGGCCGCCGGATTGGCAGCGGCTTGAGGAGGTTAGCTAGGGGTGGTCTTAGGGGCAAGCCGAGAAAAGCGTGGGAAATTTCCTAGACGATTTAACCTGCTCCCGAAATCATTCCACACTCGGTACGTCGTCCGATGATGAATTGGAACTGCTAACTCCACAGGCTTTGAAATACGTGCCTTGTAGCGCACCATAAAAATCCCCGTACCACTTTCGTACCACACATCTCCTTTTACCCAGCCGGGACAAGCGACTTTCCTCTCGCTTCGACGGCACACGCACCTGTCGCTCCAATCCCAGCACTTCCTACAAGCGTTGGCGTACGGGTAAAAAAGACCTGCGGGAGAGTGCCTCTTCATCACCTGCATGAGTAAGTGGCGAAGCGATCGGATGAGTCCATCTAACGGGTGTTACCCTTTTTCGATACCCAACACCCTGCCTTGCCGCGCTTGTCCAGGTGCAGCACTACGGAAAAAATCCATTTGGCCCGCAGGCGAGGTGGGCGGACGACGGCTCACGCCGCTTTACAATCTCGAAATCAGATGGAAGGGCTACCCCCCTGATGCAATCAAAAAGCCACATCATGTATAGTCACTCCTTTTGCCGAACCGTTGACGATAAACGGTCGGTCGACCTTGTTCATGGATGGCTTCGATGGCTAAAAACCCGTTTCAGAAAATTGCTTTGCAATCACAGCAGATACCAGATTGCTTAGCGCGTAACGGTGCATCAGTTGTCGGCATAGACACATCGAAAAACAGCCCCCACATCTATGAATACTTACACAAAGAAACCCCCCACAAATTCAGTTTATTCATCCTGGGAAATGGAACCTTCACTATTGGACAGTGCACTGGCTACTGCAAAGAAACCTTCAATTTTTTTGCAGAAAAAATAGTCAGTGAGTGCGCGGGGGACGACACACCGTTCAATTATTCGAAATCAAATCTTGCTGATCGCGCTCAAGAGATAATTGATTATCTCTTACACGAAGGTGCTTTAATTGAAGACGATATAGTTGATGCAACTGGCCGCCGACTTCGCATGAGAGGGCCACAGAGAGACACGCTCACAATAAAAATACATAGAAACGACACAGTTCAGTTCCAAGGAAAGCGCTTAGATCTTTCAACTAAGCTATCTGACTTTTTGAGCAACATTTTATCTTTAGATGACGTACTACGGAGTCAAATAGAGATTTTCTCGGTTGCCCTAACGGTTTCAGATGTAAAGGACGAACTCGCAGAGAGAATTCCTGCAGCATGCTCATATATTAGTGAAGCTGTCAGAATCCAGCTCTCGGCAGCTCTGACTCTTACTAAAGTCGAACTAGATATCGAAGATCACTCCTATATAACTTTTCCTGCATTACGAGGCTTGGAAGGCTTTCTAAAGGATGTCCTGAGAGCTGCAGGTTATAAAGTACAGCCTAAATTGGGCTTTGGAGAATATTTTGATGACGGGAAAATGCGACGTGACCAGGCCAACCATGCCGGAGCTGTAAAAGCAGAAGTTCTGAACCAATGCTATCTTTACTGGTCAGACCAACGACACCGGCTTTTCCATATGGACAGCGTTGACACTCAGACAACACGGCGCTTGGATGCGAATGAGGCTAGGAACGTCGTCACGCATGTGTTCGATCTGGTGGAAGCATCTTCACGAGCCCTACTTCGCGAGCAGCCATGAAAAACTATCTATGCACCTTGACTAACACTCCATCTCCTGACCTGAGGGCTGTCATTTTCGCGACTAGCCCACAGAGTCCTTTTGATGAAATACAAAATATCGAGAAGCAACTGTGCAAAAGCAAGATTAAGGGCAAAATCCTTTTTGATATGCTTTTGGCAAACGGCTCAAAGATCAATAGATTCTTCATCGCCGAGTTTGATGGCAATCATATTTCATTACAATCATTAAAGAATGCTGACGACAAGTACTCCTCCTTCTCTAAAGTTTGCGCTGCAACACTGAGTCAGCACACCGAACAACTTGACGACTCATTGCTGACCAACGCAATGAAATATGCACTAAAAATCGGCACACCCTTTTAGAGCAAATACATCAGGGTCAGACCACGATATAACCCCAACGGCCCAAAGATTACAGCTTCACTTAGCACAGGCTCTCGCGTCGCATATCAACATCCAGCTCGTTTCTGAACCATTCCTGATAAACTGTCACCCTTCGCATTCTCCATCCTAGATCCAAATGCCCTCAGTCATAGCTCCACCGCAAGCCCTCTCCCGCCGCTTCTCCGTCGCCCTCATGTTGGATTGGAACAACTGAATCGAAACGCCCGATGGCGCATGGGTTAAAAACCTTCCCCAGCTCGTCTGGTATCACTTTCGTACCAACAACTTTCCTACATCTGAAGATCTGCAATGGCCGCCCTGAGCTCCTACGCGCCGTCCAAACCCCATACTTCGCTAGGTTACAGGCTCCAAGCATCTCGGCTGGGTGCATGAGCCTTTTTACATGTCGCTACTAACTCCATTCCAAGCCAACAGCATCCATGTGGCGAGTGCCTGTCGCTCCAATCCCTATGCCCTGCAAACATCAACATCTGACGCTGTGTGGGAGAGAGTGCGGGCTCCTGAACGTAAAGGTAAAGGTCGTGAGTACTGCGCAATGCAGCGCGCAGCTCCGTAGGCGTATCTCGCGTTTTCATGTTGACCCACGGGAAAGAGGTTAGGAGGGTTAGTTTTTTGCTGGGAGCCCTGAAAGCCTTTTCTGTTATGGCTTTTCGAGGTAATGGCAAGGTTAGCTTTTTGGTTAGGTTATTTCCTAACCTTTATTAGTGTTGAATATTCAACATATTAATTTCTTTAAAAACAGTCAGTTATGAACACCTAACCTTTAACCTAACCCAACCTAACCCATCAAAGTTAGGACTCAAGCCCAACAACCACAGACCTTCCAAGTCAAAACACACCCCTCAAAAAAAACTAACCTTTTTCCCGAGACACCTACTGAATTCAGCTGCGTGTGCGTGCTTAGAACCGTTGCGAAAGACATCCACCTTCGCAGGCTTCCGCAGGTTTCTGCCCCCTCTAAAACGCCAAGCAAGCGCCCAGCCTGAGCCGCCGAGAGTGGTCCGCAGGTACGCAGAAAAAACGCCCCATTTAGCCCGCAGGCGAGGTGGGGGGACGACGGCGCGCGCCGGGTGAACATGCTCAACAAATCATCGCAACGCACCACCATGGTGCAAACCTATAGTAAGCCCGACCAATGTTTGAAGAGTACGACCTGCTCAGGGCGACTACTGAGCCACTTCAAAGCTTGGATGACAAAATGCCATCTCGTGGGTTACCTTCGGACAAGGTTATGCGGCCCACTGAAAGGGCTGAAAGAAAGGTGCAGTGCGCTTCTCCGACAACATCGCGAGGTCGCTTAACCCTGACGTCGTCTATACGACTCAAAGTTGAGCCGTCGAGGGTCGTAGATGGTTACGTTGTTAAAGCTCTATTTTTATGGAAATCAATAATAGGGGCGTATATGTTTACGGCGATTGAGCCATTAGATGTCTATAACAAAAATATCAACATTCTATTAGGCTCCGGTGCTTCTGCGGATTTATTTCCAACACTGGCCTTAAAGATCAAAAGCCCACTGGGCAAATGGCAGACTATAGAGACGCTTGCCACAGAACACTCTGGATGGGCTGACAGGCATACCGCTATATTTATGCATTATTACAATACATGCATTTATCCAGTTCAAAACTTTTCACCCAAAAAAATTAAAAATATAGCAGGTCGGAAAAATCTAAAAAATTACGAGGAATTCTTAACAACTATCTTAGGCCTGCTTGACAGAAGAAAAGACCTCAACAGAAAAATAAACATCTTCACGACGAACTACGATGGCTGCCTGGCACACAGTGCAGATAACATACTAGCCAAAGGATCGCATGACTTCGTTATAAACGACGGAACATCTGGCTTTCATAAAAAACTCTTGCATGCTAAAAACTTCAGTACATTTCAATGTCAGACAGGAGTATTTGAGCGATCCCATTATGGAATCCCACAAATAAATCTTATTCATCTCCACGGATCAGTCTACTGGTCAAAAAGCGGCGAAAAAATCGAGGTTGAATATAAAAACGATTTCGACAACCTAATCCATCCTAGAACATTAGCAAAGATCCAAAAATTCTCCGACTACCTGACAACTGAAGGTAGTATTACGACAAAAATCCCACATGTAGCATTTACTTCACAGCAGCGAAATAATTTCTGGAATTCTTACAATAAACTTCCCATCGTAAACCCCACAAAATGGAAGTTTCACGAAACCGTATTTGAAGAACACTACTATCAAATGCTGAGACTTCTAAGTTACGAACTTGAAAAACCAAACTCAATCCTCATCGCCTTCGGCTTCTCATTTGCGGACGAACATATACTTAAACTGATACAGCGCTCGCTCGCAAACCCACAACTCCAAACTTTTATTTGCTGTTACAGCAAGAAAAGCGCAGAAAACCTTATAGAAGAATTTAAACTCTGGAGGAACGTTACAATTATTTCTCCACCTGACGGAGAAAAACTCGACTTCACAAACTTCAACAAATATATTTTCTCACTAAAACCGCAAAAATACGTCCCTCCTGAAGAAGAGGAGTTTGTATGAGCATCGTTGTAGGGGAGGTTATAGCCGTCTCGGGAGTTCGCATATCTCTACGCATTTTTGAGGACTCAAACCACGAGACAATTTTCTTTGACGGAGTTAGATACAGGGGAGTTTCACTTAGAGAACACATCACGATTCAACGCGGTTTCATCGATATTGTTTGCCTAATTGAGGGTGAATATCTCGATGAGCGAAAGTTGGATACCGACGCAGAAAAAACTCTGTACGTAAGAAAGGTAGATGTTCGTCCAATTGGCTACATCATGGATGATACTTTCTTTGAAGGCATAAAATTTATGCCGATGATCAGAGACAAAGCATATCTCCTTAGTGAACTTATGGTTGCCAAAATTTATGGAGCTGAAGGAGTTAGTTCTTTTTCCATAGGGTGCATGCTGAAGGAGAACGTACCTATCAATTTGCCGTGGACAAAGATATTCAACAGTCACATTGGAATTTTCGGCAATACCGGTAGCGGCAAGTCGAATACACTTGCAAAACTCTACACAACTCTATTCAACGAAAAAATTGATGTTTTAAAAAACAGAAGCCAGTTTGTTATTATTGACTTTAACGGTGAATACACAGAAGACCAGATTATTCCCGCCAAAGAAAAAAAGATAACCATACTAAATAATAAGAAAGCCGGCCACAAGTTCCCGATTGAAGCCATACACTTCTGGGACGCAGAAACTCTTAGTTTACTATTCCAAGCAACCACAAACACTCAACAACCCTTTTTAAGGCGAGTTCTCAGTGGCAAAGAGCGGTTCAAAAACGTCTCACTCGAACGTTTCATTGAGAGAACATTCGAAAAAGCCTTTAGTGCTAGCGAACCCAAACCAGACGCACTTGAGTTGAGTCGGGAAATCGCAAGAATCCTTGAATGCGAGCCATTGCAAGAACACCTGAAAGGAATCATTTATAATGCACAGAGAAAATATTTTAGGGATACATATGGAAATTACTACAACTCAGATAGCGACGGCTTCGAACAACATCTGAAACCGCTGCTTGATCATATCGACCTAAAAAATATGGATCAGTTCAGTGAGTTAATCCTGCGGTGTTATCTTCAGCTGTGCTCGGACGTTGTCTTGGGCTATGCACAATACGAACATATTCAACCTGTACTTTCACGAGCAAAGTCGTCAATTTCGGCACTTCGCAACGTATTGAAAATAGTAGACACCCCACCCGCCCCGTCACTTCTGCATGTCATTTCTTTAAAAAAATGCAAAAATGAAATAAAAAAAATCCTGCCCCTGCTGATTGCCAAGAACTACTATATAAACCATAAAGATTCAGAGACCTTGCAAAGCCCTCCAAATCGGACACTTCATATAATTATTGATGAAGCCCACAACATCTTGTCTGATCAGTCCACCCGTGAGCACGAAATATGGAAAGACTATCGTCTTGAACTTTTTGAAGAAATCATTAAAGAGGGGAGAAAGTACGGAGTTTACCTAACATTATCAAGTCAACGTCCCGCCGATATTTCACCCACAATTGTCTCTCAGATTCACAATTTTTTTATACACCGACTTGTCAACGATCGTGACCTTATGCTGCTAGACAATACTATAAGCACACTCGACTCCTCCTCTAAGGCTTTAATACCTACCCTCGCGAAAGGCTGTTGCGTAGTCACCGGAACAGCATTTGACCTCCCTATGATTCTGAAAATTGATCCGCTGCTCCAGGGACACCGCCCGAGCAGCGATGATGTCAATCTTGAGGAGCTATGGAGGACACCGCCGGCATAACCCTTTATCCGCATAGAAAATGTCTTGTACCCCCTATCGACTTGCCTACTGCGCAGAGGGTGTTAGGCCCCCACGGGAATTTCATAGGGTTTGAACCGGACGACCTCCTCCCCAAGCCAATCATTCACCTGCGCCATACGCGCCTGAATCGGCTCCAGTTCATTGGCTGCATAGATCTGCGCCGCCTCCCTGATCGATCCAAACCCTCCCGCGTTCTGCGGCACAATGCCCATTAGTTGCGGCGGAATACGCAAGCTGGCCAGCACGTCGTCGCGAGTCTGATTTTTTATCGAGTTGAATTCATGCTTGGCTGTCACTTCGCTGACCGGGATGATCTGCAGCCCGTCTTTTTTGCCGTTGGGCGAATACACAAAAGGTTGCTGAAGTTGCCAGGCCCCTTGGAGTCCTTCAGCGCCTTGCGTAGGGAGTCGACGTCAGCTTCGTTCTGCGCGGCGTCGGTCAAGTAAAGAATGAAACCGGCATGACTGCCGTTCTCGTAATACTCGCGACGAAATAGCGTGGCTGACTCGTTCAGTAGGGCTGATTGCAATGCGCTGATCCATTCGGGCAGGCCGTACACCTCCTGGTGCAGATCAGCCTCCCTTAGGTGGAAACGGTGCCTGGTTCGAATTCGTGCTCTTGCTTCCAGCCCTGGACCATAAACTGCCGGCCATCCTTGCCTTGGCGCATGTACTTCGCCAATGGCGGTACCAGCTCGCGCACCGGCCCAAGCAGCGAACGCCGCCCTTCCAGATAGCCGTTGCTCAGGCAAAGGAAGTCCAGCGAAAACTGTTCGAACGCCGCGCGCGATAGCAGCCGATGCGGGATAAAGGTCTTGCTCAACAAGTTGCGCGTGAACATCAACTCGGAATGCAGATGCACGCTGGAACCCACGGAACGTGCGAGGCCATCCAACGACAGCGGCGGCTCGTATCAACGCCCGTTAAACCAGCACTCCAGATAATCGAACACCTCCCGCCCACTCAGCACGGGTGACGGCTCGCCGAAGCTGAACGCCTCCATCTTGCTGTCACTGCGCGGGATAAACTCTTGCGTTACCACGCCGGGTGCCTGAGCCAGTTGCTTGTTATTTCTGCGGCGGTTCGACATCAAAAATCTCCATCCGCCCGGTGTTGGCAGAGGTCTTCCCTCCAGCGGTTCGTTGTGCAATGCGTGAAAGAGCGCCCATGCCAGGTCGGCGTGGCCGGTGTTGTCGTTGCGGCCGGCGGTGTGAGTAAACTGGCGGCCGCCGGCGGTGATGGTTTTGCGGATCGCCATCAGCGACTGCGCCATGTCGGTCCAGCCGGCCCCGGTGAATCCCGTTGTAAGCCTTCAGCACCAGTCGAGTCTTGACTTCTGGCGAGTAACTGAAAGTCGTCACGTTGGGGAAGAATTGGCGCATCAACTGCGCCACGCCGCTGCCCAGGCCGGTGACGTCGATCCCGATGTACGTCACCCAGTAGCGGTCGCAGACGGCTTTAATCACGCTGGCCTACGCCGCGAAGTCCATCACACGGAATTGGTGACGTTCCAACACCCGGAACTTGCCGCCCGGTACCAGCGGCGGCGCGACCACCACCAGGCCGGAGTAGTCGCCGGTTTCCGCAGGGTCATAGCCCACCCACACCTGGCGATCACCAAACGGGCGCATGGCAAACGGCTTGTAGTCCTCGGCCCACTCGACCCAGCATGTCGACCATGCACGGCTGCAGCACCGTCAGCGGGAAAATGCTCGCACCGTCGTCAACGAACTCGCACATCAGCAGCTTGGCGAACGCCTCGGGGCTGTACTCGCGGCGCAGCTCCCCAAGGGATATCGGGGTCAAACCACGATACCCTGCTTTGAGTTGGCAGAGGAAAGCAAACGATTCACTCCCAGGCACGTCTCACGACGACCTGCCGATTCAATCAAGGAATTCCTCAGGGTCTGACCCCGATATCTCCGTAGCATTCGTGAGGCGGAGCAGCAGGATGAGGCGGTCGCCAAGCGGCGTTTGCCGCCCATCCATGTAATGAGGGGAGTGGTCATAAGCGGAAGCTCAGAAATCCAGCGTAGCTATACGATTTACAATTGCTAATAATAAAACTTCTGACTGGACGATAAAAACTTAGCCCCATAGAATCTCTCCTCAAGCGAATTGGTCAATGATGAGAGTCGGGCAATTACGATTCAAAAAAAGCACCTGACACACCGCTAAGGCTTAGGGAAATCATAATGCCTATGCAATAGTCGAAAGCACGCACTTAACATTGTATTTTATTGATACGGAAAATCACATGGCAATAATGCATCCCCCTCACGGACCAAAATACAATGACAGCCACGTGGCAGAACCAATTGTTTACCGGCTACTTAAAGAACAGTTAGACAACGACTTCCAGATTATCCATAGCATTCCATGGTTATCTTCATTCATACATGAGTTACACAACAACAAAAGCCCTGTTGGAGAAATTGACTTTCTCATATTGCACCCTGACCTCGGAGTTCTTGCGCTTGAGGTAAAAGGCGGAATACTCGGACATAACTCATCGGGCTTTTATTACAGCAATACAAGCATCGACCCAGTAGCGCAGTTAAACCGTGGTATATTTGCCATTCAAGAATGGTTAAGAAACAACGGTGTGCGAATTCAAATAGGACGCGCTTATTTTTTTCCTGGTTCAGAAATGAATGCTTCAGAGCTACCTCCTAGCGTGGTGGACAATTACTATCTATCCCCCATCAAGTTGATACTAGATATTAATGACTTAGATCGGGTTAACGAAAAAATACGCTCAATCATGAGCTATTTTAAAAAAAACCTACAATCCACCCCTATCAGCAAGTCCGCTATTGAAACCATCATTGAAATGTTAATTCCAAGTGCAAGTTACGTTCCTTGCTGGCACTCAAGAATAAACAGCGACAATAAACTGTGGCTTCGACTGACACCCGAACAACAAGAGTGCATAGAGTGGACACTGAAAAATGATAGATTCTTAATTAGTGGTTGGCCAGGCACGGGAAAAACCGTTATAGCAGTAGAAACCGCTCGCAGACTTTCTACTGCAGGAAAGTCCGTACTATGCATAACATTTAATTTACTTCTTGCTCAAAAACTGTCAAAAGAGCTAATACAGCATACCAATACTCAAGCAACAACAATATACTCCCTGTGTTCAAAAGCATCTTCATACAATGGCGAAAAAGCAGACTTCACATCAGAGTGGTTTGAAAAACAAGCAGCAACAAGCCTAAAAAAAGCTTGTGCTCGAGGTTTTTTAAGCAAGTACTCAACTCTTATTGTTGACGAAGGCCAAGTAATCCGCAAAGAGTTTTGGGAAATATTGATTGAACATTTTTCTTCTAAAAAGATCGTTGTAATGTGTGACGCGGCTCAAGCGTTCCCGTATGAGAAACCCGTTAGCCTAATGGAGATAGAAGGTTATCTTCAGCAACAAGCATTTTTTCTTACCGAAAGCCTTCGGATGCCAAAGCGCGTCTGTGAGCGCTTAAAGACCTTCCAACAACCAAGTCACTCCATCACAAACTCAAGACAAAGCGATGAAGACACTCTTACAGAGATAATCACTGGCAACCAAAAAGCCACATTACGCCAAATAATTGATCAAATCCTATCTCAGGAATTATTACCTCAACACATAATTGTACTGACACCATCTAACATGGCTGTTCACCAAAGCATAGTGCCTCAGGGTGTGAAAGTAGAATCTATAGGGCGTTTTAGAGGATTGGAGAGCCCAGTTATCGTCATACTAGCAGCTACTGACATGTCAAACACAGAGTTCTTTTGCGCATACTCACGTGCCACATCACGCTGCATCGTAATTCTAGATGCGTACGATGTAAAAAAAGGCAAATATGAAAACCTAGGAAAAACACTTTACTTAGAAAAAAAGGACCAAATCGAATCAGAAGCATCTAAATCACTAGTACAGACATTAATTGAAAGCCAACCGACTACTGAAATCACACCACAAAATAATATTTTCTTCATAGCTTGGTCAGAAATCTGGCACGCTTATATATTGCCCGTTCAAACGTGCGAACCCACAAGGCTATTGCTCGAAGCCTTTTTCATCCATTCAAACACGCCAAATATCTACACATGGGCACCAGACTCAAGAAACACAATCATCCTGATAGGTGCAGAGAAAAACAATTACCCACAACATCTAGAGTTAAAACACTGTGAAACATGTTCAGAATTAACACCCCATACAATTGGAGTTTTAACCACTAGCACATGCAACGCCTGCATACATGCTGACGATGAACGGGATTTAGATTTCGAACACCAAATAATCGAGACAATAAATATATTTACCATGAGAGAAAAATACGCTGCAGATGCTATTAAATCCCTGCCGTCCCAAATATATTCAATTGGCGCTCTTCACAAAAGTAGGTATGATACAACTCAAAACGAACTAGTAACGGCTTTTACTCAATTAAGCCTTGAAGCCAGAGTGGCTATGGCACTGGTAATCAGAGAACTCACCATCGGATATAGGAATAATTGCATCGAATTCAAAGTCGGTGAAGTTTCAAAAAAAACGTACGACTGGAATAAAGATCTTCAAATTTTTTCGCGCCCTCAATGGCAAGGCTTTATCAACGATGCTTTTGCAAAATTAGAGAACAATGGAATCGTTAATAAAGGGACGAAGGGAATCAGAACCATACGAAGTGAAAAGTTCATACTAAAATAAATTTATAAAAATTAGCATCACCTAATATAAATGGCGGGCACATAAAAATAGGGACGAATTTATTTATACCATTGCCGAGACAGAGCTAATCACCAAGCAGTAAAAAGCCGCCTTACCGGCGGCTAATTGTTTTGGGAACGATCTCTGGCGACTACGCCTTCAGCTCATCTGGCGTATGCGTCTTGAGCCAATCAGCCAAGGCTGCGTTCATTCGCGTTTGCCAGCCCGGCCCAGAAGCCCTGAATTTCTCCAGCACCTCAGCATCAAAACGAACATTCACGTGTTCTTTAGTCGCTTCCGACTTTGGTCGGCCACGCTTTGGCTTAAGCATTTCCTTCGCCTGAGCGTTGCCAAACAACCCAACAAGCACTTCGCTGGCTGGTTTGGCCTTGGCAAAGTCCTCGGCCGACCATTCGGGGTTTGCCGTATCGACCATTTCAGGACTGGGTTTCTTGGTCATAATTTTTGACCTCCCGTTTGTTGGCTTTACGAAAGCTGATGACGTGGACCGCGTCACCCCGTGGGGTAAACACTACGACATGCAGCCGACCCCCTATGTACCCCATCGCCCGATAACGACACTCGCCGTAGTCAAATCGATCATCCTGCAGGATCAAGGCCGTGGACCACTCAAAGTCTCGCACCAACGCAAATGGAAGACTACGCTCTGAAACGTTGCGAGCGTCTTTGGCTGGATCATAGGTAATCTGCATAAATTATCGTAGCCACAATAAATAGCCAACACAAGGTTTACGTCAAAACCCTAACCGGCATGTGCTCCAGGTGTCACTGGAGATTAAGTAACTAGCCGTGAGAACCCGCCGAATACCTGACAAGCATCCCTGATAAACTGCTCGCCTTTCCGCACGCTAGCTCAGATCCCCAATGCCCCTACAGACCGCCCCACTCTCCCGCCGCTTCTCCGTCGCCCCCATGATGGACTGGACCGACCGCCACTGCCGGTTCTTCCTACGCCTTCTCTCCAAACACGCCCTGCTCTACACCGAGATGGTCACCACCGGTGCGATCCTCCATGGCGATCACGAGCGCTTCCTGCGCCACAACGAAGCCGAGCACCCGCTCGCGCTGCAATTGGGCGGCAGTGTTCCAGCTGATCTGGCCGCCTGCGCCCGTATGGCCGAAGCCGCCGGTTACGACGAAGTGAACCTGAACGTCGGCTGCCCCAGCGACCGGGTGCAGAACAACATGATTGGCGCGATCCTCATGGCGCACCCTGCCTTGGTGGCGGACTGTGTGAAGGCGATGCGCGATGCGGTGTCGATTCCGGTGACGGTGAAGCACCGTATCGGCATCAATGGGCGGGACAGTTATGCCGAGTTGTGTGATTTCGTCGGGACGGTGAAGGACGCCGGTTGTACCAGTTTTACCGTACATGCGCGGATTGCGATTCTGGAGGGGTTGTCGCCCAAGGAGAACCGCGACATTCCGCCGTTGCGCTATGACGTGGCGGCGCAGTTGAAGCGGGACTTTCCGGCGTTGGAGATCAATCTTAACGGTGGGATCAAGACGTTGGAGCAGTGCGAGGAGCATTTGCAGACGTTTGATGGGGTGATGCTGGGGCGGGAGGCTTATCACAATCCGTATCTGCTGGCGGAGGTGGATCAGCGGTTGTTTGGCAGTGAGGCGCCGGTGATCAGTCGATCGGAGGCGTTGGCGCAGTTGCGGCCTTATATCGCTGAGCATTTGGCCAGTGGTGGGACGATGCATCACATTACTCGGCATGTGTTGGGGTTGGGCACCGGGTTTCCGGGGGCGCGCAAGTTCAGGCAGTTGTTGTCGGTGGATATTCATAAGGCGGCGGATCCGCTGGCGTTGTTGGATCAGGCGGGGGAATTGTTGGAAGGGCGGTGACAGGTTGGCTTGCAGGGGGTCAGGTAGTTTTGGGTTAACGGATATATTGCTATCGGGGGCAAGCCCCCTCCCACATTGGGTGCCGTGTGTGTCAGGGGAGGTATCGGTGGCTGTGGAGGCGCTATCGGGCAGTTGGGTTGAACCTGCCATCGATTCTGGCCTCCTATTGAGCAGTACGGCCGGTATTTAACGGCTGTTTTCAGGTTGTTGCCCCGCGCAAACGACCGAACGCATTTGCGCCCTTGAGCGCCTGCCAGCGCTCGGGTAATGTCATCAGACCCACAGGACAGAGCACGCCCATGACTTCCAAGCTGGAACAACTCAAGCAATTCACCACCGTCGTAGCCGATACCGGCGATTTTTCCACCCTCGCCAAGCTCAAGCCGCAAGATGCGACCACCAACCCTTCCCTGCTGCTCAAGGCTGCGTCGATCGCAGGCTATGCCAAGCTGCTGGATGAGTGTGTGCAGGACTGCAATGGCGATGTTGGCCTGGCCAGCGACCGGTTTGCCGTGGCGGTAGGTCAAGAGATTCTCAAAGTCGTACCGGGCCGTATTTCCACTGAGGTGGATGCACGTCTGTCGTTCGACGAAGACGCGATTCTCAAGCGTGCGCACCGTCTGATTGATCTGTACGACAAAGCCGGCGTTGGCCGTGACCGTGTGCTGATCAAGATCGCTTCCACCTGGGAAGGCATCCGCGCCGCCGAGAAGCTGGAAAAAGAAGGCATCCAGACCAACCTGACCCTGCTGTTCTCCTTCGCCCAGGCTGTGGCCTGTGCCGAAGCGGGTGTGTTCCTGATTTCGCCGTTCGTGGGCCGCATCTACGATTGGTACAAGAAGGCCAACGGCAACGACTACACGGGTTCCGACGACCCGGGCGTGCAGTCGGTGACGCGCATCTACAACTACTACAAGGCTAACGGCTACAAGACGGTGGTGATGGGTGCGAGCTTCCGTAACCTGAGCCAGATTGAAGAACTGGCCGGGTGTGATCGCCTGACCATCAGCCCGGACCTGCTGGAGAAGCTGGCGGCGGATGAAGGCAAGCTGGAGCGCAAGTTGTCGCCGGGCCATGCCGGTGAAGCGCGGGTGCATATGACTGAAGCGCAGTTCCGTTGGGAGTCCAACGAGGATGCGATGGCGACTGAGAAGCTGGCAGAGGGGATTCGTCAGTTTGCTCGGGATCAGGAGAAGCTTGAAGCGTTGTTGACTGCCAAGTTGTAAGACGGACGGCGACAAAAAGGGCGGCACTCTCGCGGGTGCCGCCCTTTTTTGTGAAAGCCAGTCTCAAGCCAGTCGCAGATTAAATGTGGGAGGGGGCTTGCCCCCGATGGCGGTGGGTCAGTTGTGTATTTACTGACTGACACACCGCTATCGGGGGCAAGCCCCCTCCCACATTTGAGCGCATTTCAATTGGGGATCAGTGGCGCTCGAGAGCGTTAACGAGGTCGTGGAAGGCTTCGCGGTTGGACTCGTTCAGGCCCATCAGGATCTTGTGTGCCTCAAGCACCTTGATCCGCACGATTTCCTCGGACTGGTCCTGCGACGGCAGGTCGGTCAGGCATTCCGGGCAGGGGATCGGGCGGTCAACGATGTTGAACACCTGGTCAAAACCCATGGACTGCAGCAGACGGGTAATGTCTTCGTGGGTGGTGACCACCGTCGGCAACAGGCCGACCTTCTGCCGCGACAGAATGGACAATTTGGCCAACAGGCCCAGGGTGGTGCTGTCGATGCTGCGGGTTTCGGTCAGATCGATCACGATCGCCGAGAAGTTCAGCGCTGTGAAGATCCGCTCGATCGTCGCATCCAGCGCCGAACACAGGGTCAGGCGCACTTCACCGACAAACTTCAGGACGAAGGTCCCGTCTTGCTCGGCGAATTGGATTCTTCCGGTACTCATCAAAGATTCCTGCTCAACACCAATAGGGCGATATCATCCGGCATCTCCCCTAGCGTGGCCAATCCAAAAACCTGCCGCAGACCATCCAGGCTGCCGCCCGCCGACTTGACCTTTTGGGGCAAGGCGGCTTCTTTCTCTTTAAGTGTAGGCTCTGGAAGGAGGTCCAGGATGCCGTCGGACATCAGCGTCAGGCTGAAGGTCGGCGGCAGTTCCAGGATGTGGTCTTCATAGGTGGCTTCATTGAACAAGCCCACCGGCAGGCCACGCCCTTCCAGGTAACGCACACTGTCAGGAGTGTACAGAACAGGCATCGGCAGGTGACCGCCAATGCTGTAGGTCAAAAGACCGGTTTCTTCATCGATCACGCCGCCGACCATCGTCACGTGCTTGCCCAGCTTGCAGCTGATCAGGCCTCGGTTGATGTGGCCCAGCACCTCGGAGGGGGTGAACTCCGGCAAGGTGCCATTGCGCTTGGATTCAAACAACAACCGCGTGGTCATGAACTTCAACAACACGGTGACAAACGCAGAGGATGCACCGTGGCCGGACACGTCGGCCAGGTAGAACGCCACGCGCCGCTCATCCACACGGAAATAGTCGACAAAATCCCCCGACAGGTACAACGACGGGATGATCTGGTGCGCGAACTGGAAATCGTCGATGGTCCAGGGGCTCACCGGCAGCATGTTCATCTGCACCTGGCGACCGGCGTTCTGGTCTTCCTGGAGCAGGTTCAGGCTGGCTTCGAGCTCGCGGTTGGCAGTTTCGAGCTTTTCGCGGTAGCGCTGGTTTTCCTGGAGCAGGCGGGCACGGTCCAGGGCGCGACGCACCGAGTGTTCCAGCACCGCCAGGTCTTCCAGGGGCTTGATCAAGTAATCGGCGGCGCCCAGGCGCAAGGCTTCAACGGCGTCATTCATGACCCCGGCACCGGACACGACAATCACCGGTGTCTGCGGAGCACGCTCGGTCACTTGGCGAATCAGTTCGAGGCCGCCCATCTGGGGCATGCGCAGGTCGCAGATCACGAGGTCGGGCTGGTCGCGCTCGAATACCTGGAGACCCTGTTGGCCGTTGCCGGCCTGCAGGACGCTGAAGCCACTGTCTTCCAAATAGGCCGCGAGGCTCGCGCGCACTACTTCGTCGTCATCGATTATCAGCAGCGTGGCACTGGTTTTTTGCATGTGGGCAAACGGCGCCAGAATTAGGTTGGCGTAGGCGGCTCGACAATGGCCGGGCGCACGTACTGGATTCGCTTTCTAGCCTCTCTGTCCTACAAAGCATTGGGATTTACCCCATGCACAACCGTAAAGCAGAGGTGCCCTTCTAAGGCGCAGACGGTACTCCCATCCGTGAGGGGTTTCAAGCTCATGCCGATGGTCGCCGAACGTCTTTACACGGCAAATCACCGGGAGTTATAAGAACGCTCATGACCACAACCCAAAGTAAGGATGGATGCTGTGAGCGAACATGAGCGCGACTACGCGGAAAAACGCGACTTCATCCGCATGCGGGTGGATGCCGATGTGTCCTTGATCCACGCCGGGCAGGAAATTGCAGGGGTCTGCCTGGACCTTTCCAGCTCCGGCATGCAGGTGCAGGCACCTCGCCAGTTCAGCGTCGGTGACTTGCTGACCGTGCGCATCGATTCGGAGCACGCCGCACTCAGGGGTCTTGAGGCTGATACCGAGGTGGTGTGGGCCAAGGCCGTAGGCGATGAGCAGCAGCTGGGCCTGAAGATTTTGAAAATGCGCTGATCCACGCGCACAAAAAAAGGCGACTGTTCAAAGGTCGCCTTTTTCATTTCAAAACGTCACAGCTTAAAAGTCGTCGACAACCTTGCCGTCCTTGACCTTGAACTCACGGTTCTGCAGGTAAGCGTTACGGATAAAGGTGTACTTGTCGCCGCTGATCAGCTTTTCGCTGTCGAGCAGGTTGGCACGGGCGTCGACCACATTCAGGCCAAAGGTGCTGTTGCGCCAGCCGATATCGTTCATGTAGCGGTACGGTTGGGTGTAGCTGTCCACGTATTTGGACGGCGCATCACGCAAGGTGCTCGGGCCCATCAACGGGATCATCACGTAGGGACCGCTGCCGACGCCCCAGTAGCCGAGGGTCTGGCCGAAGTCTTCATCGCTGCGCTGCAGCCCCATTTTGGTGCCGACATCGATAAAGCCCAGCACGCCGAACGTGGTGTTGACCAGCAAGCGAGCCGTGTCGACGCCAGCATTGTGCGGCTTGAGCTGCAACACGTTGTTGGCCAGGTTGCCGACATCGCCGATGTTGCGGAAGAAGTTGTGAACGCCGTCCTGCACGAATTGCGGGGTGACGAACTGATAGCCTTGGGCGATTGGCTTGAGGGCGTAGGTGTCAACGGTGTCGTTGAAGGTGAAGATCGGGCGGTTGACGCTTTCCCATGGATCATCTTCCGTCGCGGCCTGGGCGGCGAACGGTGCCATTAGGACGGTGGCACACACCGACAACTGAGCGAAGTACTGGCTCCAGCGCATAGCTTTTGCTCCTTGAATAGTCTGTCATGGGCGCTATGCCCTGAATAAGGCGGCCAGTATATGACGGAAGTGTGGATTTAGGCAGCTGCAAGGAAACGACTTTCATAATTTGCACAAAATTCCTACAAATACGCGCCGATGTCATCCACCTGTCATGCCGCCCCGATAGCGTTGCAGCTATTTCAGGGACGTTCAGATGCCACATGCCGAAATCGCCGTCGCCACTGCCCCCGCGTTGACCGCCGTGTTGTTTGGCCTGAGTGGCTGCCTGGTGGATTTCGGTTCCCAGGCCCGGCGCGACTCACCCTCCCCCGACTCCCAGGCCACACCCGGCGCGCTGAAAATCCTGCGCAGCCTGAAAGAGCAAGGCGTGCCCTGCGCCTGGCTGGATGAACTGCCGCCGTCTGTCACCACGCCACTGGCCGCGACCCTGCCCGCGTGGATCAAGGCCGCCTCACCCTCCACCATCCGCTGGCCGGCGCCCCACGCCTGCTGGCAAGCCTTGATGGAACTGAACATCGATCGCCTGGACGGCTGCGTGCTGGTCAGCGGCGAACCGCGCCTGCTGCAATCGGGCCTGAACGCCGGGCTGTGGACCATCGGCCTGGCCTCCTGCGGCTCGCTGTGCGGCGTGGCGCCGGAGCAATGGCAGGCGCTGAGCGAAAAGGAACGCGAGCACAAGCGCGGCAAGGCCACCGTGGCCCTCTATGGATTAGGCGTGCACTCGGTGATCGACCACCTCGGTGAGCTCGACACCTGCCTGGCCGATATCCGCCTGCGCCGCCTCAAAGGCGAGAAGCCCTGACAAGGATCATGCACAGTGGGCGCCGGTGGATTAATCTACACGTCAGTTCGTAGACCTTTCCCGGCGTGCCGCGGTCTATGCCAGTGCCTATCGATAAAAGGAAAGAATGTCATGCCTGATCGCAAAAAACTGGAAGAACAGGTCGAGATCCTGCGCGGGCAGCTGGAACAGGAACCGCCGCTGCCGGAAGAAAAACGCGAAGCGCTGGAAGCCTTGATCGCCAAGTTTGAAGTGCAACTTGAACTGGAGCCGGCTACCCAGTCGCCCAGCATTTCCGACGACGTGAATCAAGCGGCCATAGAGTTCGACGCTGAACACCCGGTCATTTCCGGGACATTGCGCAACATCATGATCACCTTGGGCAACATCGGCATCTAACCTGCCCGCGAGCCTAGCGCAGATCCAAAATGTGGGAGGGGGCTTGCCCCCGATAGCGGAGTGTCAGTCACAGCACCTGTGTCTGACCCCCTGCAATCGGGGGCAAGCCCCCTCCCACATTGGGTTTTGTGTGCAGGCTTACTGGCGCGCCAGACGTACGTTCTGGAACGCCACATCCTCGGTGCTGCGATACGGGTTGATGTCCAGCCCGCCCCGGCGCACATACCGTGCGTACACGGTCAGTTTCTGCGGCTTGAGCAAGCGCTGCAGGTCCAGGAAGATGCGCTCCACGCACTGTTCGTGGAAGTCCGAGTGCTGACGGAAGCTCACCAGGTACGCGAGCAGGCTGGCATGATCCAGCGCCGCACCGCGGTACTCCACCACCACACTGCCCCAATCGGGCTGGCTGGTGACCGGGCAGTTGGATTTGAGCAAGTGGCTGTGCACGCTCTCTTCCACCACACGCGAGTCATCACAGCGCAACAGTTCCGGGCGCGGATGTTCGTAGCTGCTGACGTTGATATCCAGATCATCGATGCATACGCCCGGCAACGCCATCACGCCTTGCGCCTCGATCTCGGCCAGGCTGCGGATGCGCACGCTGACCGGCTTGCCGGCGGCGGCGCTGAGGTCGTTGCGCAGGGTTTCTTCCAGAGCATGGGTGTCGGCGAACGCGGTCTGGTTCAACGAATTGAGGTACAGCTTGAAGGACTTGGACTCGATGATGTTCGGCGAGTCGGCCGGGATGCTGAACTCACCGATGGCCACCACCGGCTTACCGGACGGCAGCAACCAGGACAGTTCGAAGCAGTTCCAGAAATCCACACCCGTGTAGGGCAGGGTCTCGGCGCTCAGGCCCAGTTCGGCCCACTTGGCCGCGCGAGGGATCGGGAACAGCAACGAAGGGGTGTACGTGGAGATGTATTCACTGGACTTGCCCAGCGGCGAATGTTCGGCTGCGGGATGCATGGCGGAAACCTGGCTAAATAAACCGCGCCAGTCTACCAGCCTTTGCTCCCGCCCTTAAGGAACGCCTTACTCAACGGTCAGCGTGCCGACCATGCCCGCCTGGTAATGACCGGGAAGATTGCAGGCGAACTCAAGCCCTGTGGCCCTGGTAAAGGTCCAGGTCAGCTCGGCGGTTTTGCCGGGCTCGACCAGCACACTGTTGGGGTCATCGTGCTTCATCGCGCCATGCTCCATTTTACTGTGGTCCATGGCCCCCATACCGGTCGCCGTGAGCATGCCGCTGGCCTGCATCTGCAACATTTCCTTCTGATGTTCGGCGTGCATGGCCGCGTCGCCAAGGTTGAACTCATGCAGCAACCGGCCTTTATTGACCAACACAAAACGGACCGTCTCACCGGCCTTGACGTCGAGGGACTTGGGTGAAAAAGCCATGTCCTGCAAGGTCACTTCGACTGTGCGTGTGGCTTTGTCAGCCGCAGCGGGCTGGCCGAACGCATAGGTGTGGGCCGCATCGGCCATGGCATCGACGCTCAGCGCCAACAGGCAGCCCGCCACAAATAAAGGTGTACGCAACGCCATCTTTCACTCTCCACAATGGGTGACTCGCTGAGGGAGCACTTTAAGATGGCCACGCTGCCAGCCAACTGACTGCTAGATTACAACTTTGTCAGGTTGCCCCCTTACCCTTGAGCCCAAGGTATAAAGCCCGGCGCCCACCGTTGCCACGAGCCGCCCATGAAACTGCTGATTGTCGAAGACCAACCAAAAACCGGCCACTATCTGCGCCAGGGCCTGGCCGAAGCCGGGTTTACCACCGAGTTGGTGGCCGACGGCACCAGCGGCCAGCACCTGGCGCTGACCGGCGACTATGACTTGCTGATCCTCGACGTGATGCTGCCCGGTCGTGATGGCTGGCAAATCCTGCAAGCGGTGCGCAGCGCCGGCCTGGAGATGCCGGTGTTGTTTCTTACCGCACGCGACGCGGTGGAGGATCGCGTGCACGGCCTGGAGCTGGGCGCCGACGATTACCTGGTCAAGCCCTTCGCCTTCTCCGAGCTGCTCGCCCGCGTGCGCAGCCTGTTACGGCGTGGCGGCAGCACGCCGCAGGACACCCACCTGCAACTGGCCGACCTGCGCCTGGACCTGATCCGCCGCCGCGTCGAACGCAGCGGCCAGCGTATCGACCTCACCGCCAAGGAGTTTTCCCTGCTGGAACTGCTGCTGCGCCGCCAGGGCGAAGTGCTGCCCAAGTCGCTGATCGCCTCGCAGGTGTGGGACATGAATTTCGACAGTGACACCAACATCATCGAAGTGGCGATCCGCCGCCTGCGCCTGAAAGTCGACGATGCCTTTCCCAACAAGCTGATCCACACGGTGCGCGGCATGGGCTATGTACTGGAGGAGCGCTTCACGTGATCCAGCGCCTGTCCCTCGCCAGCCGCCTGGCACTGCTGTTTGCCGCGTGCACCGCGGTGGTTTCGCTGCTCGCCGGCGTGTTGTTCAACCACGCCAGCGAGGCGCACTTTATCGAGCTGGACCAGCAGCAATTGAACAGCCGGCTGGTGACGCTGCGCAACACGTTGCAGGGTGTCGACTCGCAGCAGGCCTTCGCCCGGCGCGAACCCCAATTGCGCGCCGACCTCAACCATCAACCCGACCTCACCTTGCGCATCACCGCGGCCGGCCAGCGCTGGCTTGACCAGG